>JAZQXF010000028.1:0-27160 GCA_045632725.1 Candidatus Nanosyncoccus sp. | reverse complement strand
GTGAGGGGCGAGAAGACTACTTTATTCGGTTATGCATGGTTGTGGACTGGTGTATTGACCACCCCGAATGCTATACCTAAGAAAGACTATCCTATTCTAATGCCTTGCGAGTTCTGAGGTATACTTTTGCAGGCAAAGAGATAAGGATGTCGCTTCGTTCCATGGGGATGTCGTGCTTCGCACTCCATTCGAACTTTTAAGAATATATGGCTTAATTGGAACCGTAGAGGCTTAAAACAGTGACAATGAAGAAAATAAAAGAAATACAATGTCAATGGTATAATTAATCCAGTGATATGATGCAATACGAAAAGCAGAAAGCAAGCTTAGAACTTAATTTAATCTGTGTTAATTAAATTATGGCACAAAAAGCTTATGTCCAACATCGATGTAAGCGCGGTTAATTACCAATATATTTTACGGCCTCAGTAGCCGCAATAGCTCCATCTGACGCGGCCGTAACTAATTGTCTCACGTCTTTAGTACGACTATCCCCAGCTACAAATATCCCATCAACATTCGTATGGCATTTCTCGTCTGCCTCAATATAGCCAGCATCATCTAGCCTTATCAAATTCGCAAAAGCTTTGCTTTCTGGTGTTCTACCAATCGCCACAAACAAGCCGTCAATCTCAATAGTTCGCACCTTTCCATCAGTACTGGCAACTTCAATACTTTCTAGTTTATTCCCGGCATTGAGTTTTGTAACGTTACTATTTAAAACAAATTGGATGTTCTCTTTGCCTTTCAAGCGGCTAACCGTAGAGTCTTCACCTCTAAATTCGCTTCGTCTGTGAATTAAATAAACCTTCTCAGCTACATCGGCCAAATATAAAGCATCTTCTAGAGCCGTATTGCCACCGCCAACAACTGCAACTTTCTTATTTTTGTAAAAAGCTCCATCACAAGTCGCACAGTAAGAAATACCTTTACCAATTAGTTGGTCTTCATTAGGCAACCCAAGTTTTTTATTCTCGGAGCCAGTTGCAATAATGACTGAACCCGCCTCGTAGACATTATCAGTAGTTATTACTTTTTTCTGCTTACCATTAGCTTCAATGCTAATAACTTTCTCAAAAACTATTTCAGCGCCCAAATTCTTTGCCTGATTATATAGTTTCGTTGCGAAATCATATCCAGATATGTGCTCTTCCGCAGGATAATTCTCAATGTCTAAAGTATTAACTATCTGGCCACCATAAACCTTTGCTTCAAGCACCAGTACTTTTTTCGCGGCCCGTCTAGTATAAATTGCCGCTGTCAGCCCGGCCGGTCCAGCACCAATAATCACCACATCATACATATATTATTCTCCTATCATTTTTTCAATATCATTTTTCGATATCAAACCAACATTTCTATTAATCTCTTCGCCATTCTCAAATATCACAAGACACGGAATGGACGAAACGCTATACTTTTCTGCCAATTCTTCTTCATTCTCTATATTAACAGACACAAACTTCACGGCGTCGCTGTTGTCAGCAATTTCCTCAATCACGGGTCTAATCATCTTGCATGGACCACACCAATCAGCATAAAAATCGGCCAGGACTTTCTTATCACTTTTTAGTACTTCTTCTTCAAAATTCCCTTGGTTCACTTCTACAATTTTCATTGTGCCTCCTTTATTTTAATATTGTTTAAAACTTTATATGTGAGATTATATAGCATTTTTGCCTCTTCTTCTGACAAGTTTACGCATTCTCTCATTGCCTCTGGCACAGAAAGCGCTTTTTTTTCAAGTTTCGCGCCCTTATCGGTGATAGTAATATCCAAATTCCTCCCATCAAGCTTTGATTTAATTCTCGTGATATAGCCTTTAGCCTCCAATTTTACAAGTAATGGAGTAAGAGTACTTGGATCTAATAACAACGCTCTACCGAGATCCCGCATATTACTTTGCTTTTTTTCCCAAAAATACATCATCACGATATATTGTGTATAAGTTAAATCCAGCTCTTTTAACAACGGCGCATATCTACGAATTATTTCTTTAGAACAAAGGTAAATTGGGAAGCATAGCTGATTTTTTAGCCGCAATGAATTTCTATCAGCCTGCATATTAAACCTCTAATACATCCACTAAATCTTTTTCAATTTCGGCCGGATCAAAAGTTGGGTCATACCTTTTTATTGCATTTCCATTTTTATCTACTAAAAACTTAGTAAAATTCCAAACAATATCGCCTTTTTTCTTGCAAGTTTTACTCATCTTTTTAACTGCCTTCATCGCCATTTTGTTTTTAAGACCAGCCGGTTCCTCATTCGGTTGCTGTTTCTTCAAAATAGTATAAATCTGGCTTTCGTTGTCGCCGTTCACTTCAATTTTAGCAAATTGATCAAACTGAGTTTTATATTTCGCAGTACAAAAATTATGAATCTCATCATCCGTCCCAGGAGCCTGATGCCCAAATTGATCACAAGGAAAATCTAAAACTTCGAAGCCTTTATCATGATATTTTTCATAGAGTTTTTCTATCGCTTCATACTGTGGCGTAAAACCGCATCCTGTAGCGGTATTAACTACTAATGATACTTTTCCCTTTAAAGAGCTAAGGTCAAATTCTTTACCTTCTCTCGTTTTCGCCTTTAAATCATAAATACTCATTTTTAAAAATCCTTAAATTAGTTTGTATACAAACTAATTATAACACAACATATCAACGCAATAGTTTTAAAACGCATCATAAAATCGTTAATATAGTTAAAAACAATCAAAAAAACGCCTTACGACGGGTTCAAAATTTTCTTCATTTGGTGAGGGGCGAGTAGACATTGTTGCTCGGCTTTGCATGGTGGTGGACTGGTGTATTGATCACCCCGAATACACAGCTAAGATCAAGGTTATACCTAAAAAGGATTACCCTATTCTGATGCCGTGCGAGTTCTGAGGTATACATATACAGGCAAAGAGATTCGAACTTTTAGGAATTTATAGCTTTACTGGAGCCAGAGAGGCTTAAAACAATGACAATGAAGAAAATAAAAGAAATACAATGTCAATGATATAGTTAGTGATTATAATCTAAAGATTAAGAAAAAATGATATAATATATACATATCAAAAATAGTGTATATATGAAAAGAAAAGCTAAAGATCTGCCAGAATGTCCAGTAGCAACTACCGTTCAATTAGTCGGCAGCAAATGGAAACTTCTAATTATCCGTAACCTCATGGCTAGACCATGGCGTTTTAATGAATTACAACGTAGTCTTGGCGCTACGCAGAAGTCTTTAACAGACGCGTTACGCTCTCTCGAAGAAGACGGCCTAGTAGCGCGTAAAGTCTATCCAGAAATTCCCCCAAAGGTAGAATACAGTATGACCGAGCTAGGAAAATCCCTTTGGCCTACTATCGAAGCGATGAAAAAATTTGGTGAATATTATAAGGAACAACTATGATTCTTAATGTTTCTGGCCGCACCGACGTTATTGCCTTTTATTCGGAGTGGTTCAAGAAACGCTATAAAGAGGGCTTCGTCGATGTTCGCAACCCTTTTAATCCTACACAAGTTAGCCGTATCCAGTTTAAAGATATCGACGCTTTTGTCTTTTGTACCAAAAACCCAGAACCGATTATTGACTTCCTACCAGAAATCAAGCAACCATTCCTATTTCATGTCACTTTAACTGGTTATCTAAGAGATATAGAGCCATATGTACCAGATAAGAAACGCACAATCGAGAATATTAAGAAGATTTCCAAAATGATTGGTCCAGACAGAATGTATGTTCGCTACGATCCTATCTTTATTAGTGATAAATATACGCTAGACTACCACCTTAAAGCTTTTGACAAGCTTTGCGCTGAGCTAGACGGCGTCGTTAATCATTTTATCGTTTCTTTCATCGACTTATACGTTAATGTCCGCAAGAACGAACGTGAACTCGGATTTCATGAATTCACAGAGAAAGAATATAAAACTATAGGTGAGGGATTTTCCGCCTCGGCCAAAAAGCATAATCAGACCGTCCAGACTTGTTTTGAAGATAGGAACCTCGTTGAATATGGTTTTTGTGGTGAAGAATGCCTTTCACACGCTAAAGCCATAGAGCTAACTGGCAAAGATTTTCCAGAATGGACAGCACGCAAAGAACGTAAATGCCACTGTGTGCAGATGATAGATATTGGCGAATATAACTCATGTGGACACCGATGCAAATACTGTTACGCCAACTTTAATGAAGATCTAATTAACGAGCAAATGCGCCGCCATAATCCAGATTCAACTATGCTAATTGGCGAGCTAACGCCGCACGACATAGTTACGATTCGCAAAGACAACGCTCTTAAAGGCAAGAAAAAGGCGTCGCCGAAGACCGACGACACCTTAACCTCATTATTTAATAATGAGCGCCATTCCTAGGCGAAGAAGAACCCAGCGGACATATCAAGATAGTTCTCGCCGAGGTAATCTGGATAAGCTTCTTTCATCTTAGCCTTAAATTCCTCAGCATCCTTGGACTCGCCTGCAATCTTCTTCTCATTCTCAATATAAGCAATCTTTGCGTCAACCGCTTCTTGACCTTCCGGAACGAAATGAGAAGTCAGAATTAGCTTGTAGCCAGCCTTTTTGTAGCCATTAAGTTTCTCGAGCATAGCGTCCGCACCAGCAACGCCACCAACAATGGAGTGAACAATGGAGCCGAGCATATGGGTATAGACTACATTCATTGCTGGAATAACAATATCGTATTCATCGCCATAATCTTTGATTTCGTACTCAACACCGTCAATCGTAGTTTTATCATCGATAAATTCAGAAATTTCTGCAGTATCTTTGCTATCAAAACCTGGAATACCAGAAAGAGCGTTAAGCGTACCACGAGTAGAGCCGTTTGCGATTGCTTCTTTGGCGCCTTTAGTACCGATAAATTTAACGCCATCAAAGAAGCTAGCGCCAACCGGATGAAGATCGATAAATACATTATTGAGCGGTTTGCCGATACTATCGATATAATCCTTGTATTCTTTAATATTGGCTTCAAAAGTTGGAATTTCAATACCAACGAGCTCATTAGCAGATTCAATAACATAGCATTCATCCGCGAGACCGTCGCCGGTTTCGTAAGCGTGCAATTTTAGGTCGCCGAAAGTGTAGACGCGTACCTTTCCGGTACCAAGAGCTTTTTCTTTGTATTCCATAATTCTCCTTTATTTACTTGATATAATAATTATATATACATACAAAATATAATGTAAGAACGCAAAAATATTTTGGTAAGTATAGCTTTGGAAACTATCGCCGCCTAAACAGGCGCAATCTCTAAAGAAAAGAGGTTATCATGGCAAAACGCCACGCATTCAAGAAAGTAAAACCCGGCGAGCCAATACCGGTTACCGCTCGGCAACTTGAAAGTTTTATGCTCGAACATAACGGCAGATTTAATTCGCGCGATTATGACAAGTTTGAGCGCATGGAACTGACGGAATCGCCCGTTCGTGACGCGATTCACGAATTAAAGACCTATTCCCTAGAAACACTAGCACAGCACTTCGATGTGCGCCTTTTTGGGCGCGGTAAGCGCGTTTTTGCACGGTTAGATGCCGAAGACGATAATTGGTACTACTTTTCCCTCGCATACATTCCACGCGCGCTAAATAACCGCGACGTGAATGACGCGATAGTTCAGATGTTCTTCATTGGCAAATGGCGCGTCCACAAGCTTTCGCTCTGGGCCGAGCCGGAAGATATCAACCACTACGGCAACGATCCTAACAAAACATTCTAGTGGATAGTCAATAGATGGTATCCACTTGATCACAATCGGGTTTTGAAAGTTATTGTGCAGAAAACAGGGGTAGAATTTTTTCTTGACGCGAGACGGTAAAAAATGTTTTAAGATAAGCATTTTCAGATCTAGTATTATTCTAGATTTGGAATATAATAGTAAGTGGAATAAGTGAGGTAAAATGAATTATATTTCAGCAAAAGAAACTGCTACAAAATGGGATATCTCTCAACGAAGAGTAGCTACTTTATGCTCTGAGGGGCGCATTATTGGTGCTATGTTCGTCGGAAATTCATGGGTAATTCCATGCGATGCCGTAAAGCCAATGGATGCACGAACAAAAGCCGCATCCTTAACTAATAACGAAGCAAAGCCATTTCTAAAATGGGCCGGCGGTAAAGGACAATTGCTCAAAGAAATCGAGCAATACTACCCTTTTGCCAAAGATACTACTATAACAAAATACGCAGAACCGTTTGTTGGTGGCGGCGCAGTCCTATTCGACATCTTAAATAAGTACGAACTTCAAGAAGTTTATATTAGTGATATCAACGCAGAACTAATAAATACATATACGATAATCCGAGACGATATCGACGCACTACTAGACGTTTTAAGGCGACTTGAGAGCGATTACCTAGCATTAGATAATGATGGGCGCAAAGAAGCCTATCTCACCAAACGTGCGCGATTCAACGAGCTTAAGAGCAAAAAAGAAAATGGAGTCGAGCTAGCCGCCCTGATGATATTCCTTAACAAGACTTGCTTTAACGGGTTATACCGCGTAAATCGCAAAGGCGAATATAACGTACCAATGGGCGCATACAAAAATCCGCTTATCTGCAACGAACATAACTTAAGGACAGTATCCAAGAAACTACAGAACGTGAAAATAGTATGTGGCGATTATAAGGAATCCGGTGATTTCATAGATAATAAAACGTTTGTCTACTTCGATCCGCCATATCGTCCGCTAACACCGACCGCCAACTTCACATCCTATACAGAGGGCATGTTTGACGATAAGAACCAATTAGAGCTTGCAAAATTCGTTCAAGAACTAGATAAAAAAGGTGCCAAGATAGTCGCAAGTAATTCCGATCCAAAGAATACCAATGAAGACGATAACTTCTTTGACGACGCCTACGCAAAACAGAATATCAAGCGCGTATCCGCAACACGCATGATAAACCGAAATAGTGACAAACGCGGAAAAATTAACGAATTATTAATATCAAATTTTTAAAGAAAGGAGCAAAATGAAAAGAAATTTTAACGAGTGGCTGGGAGAGTTTCGGGAAAGCATTGCCGACTATGGCTACTATATCGACTTCCCTAAGATTCATAAAAACGTAGACGCCATCAAAGTAGAATTAAATATCTTAAACGCGCTTGTCGGTTCGCAGAACATTGAGCAGGAATTTGATGACCTTATCGCTAAATATCCTGAAACACTAAAGTGTATTCCTATTTTGTTGGCAGTTCGTTCTAACGAAATATATGCAATAGACGAAGATGGCGAGTATAACTACAACTTCAGTAAAATGAACTATTCTGCCGAACAATATAAGGTCTTTATGCGAAAGACCGGTCTATTCGACCTTATCGCAAATCATATTATTAGCAACTTGGTAGATTATGCTACTGGCGTAGAAACCGGCCTAGATTCCAACGGTCGCAAGAATCGTGGTGGTCATTTAATGGAGAATCTTGTAGAGGGATATATTCAGAAAGCTGGCTATGTCAAAGGTAAAGATTATTTTAAAGAAATGAATCTTAGCGAAATTGAAAGCAAATGGAATATCGACCTTTCTGCAATTTCTAACCAGGGCAAGGCTGAAAAACGCTTTGATTTCGTAATTAAAACCGACAACAACATCTATGGAATCGAAACTAATTTCTATGGTAGTGGTGGCTCTAAGCTTAATGAAACGGCTCGTAGTTATAAAACACTCGCACTTGAAGCTAAAACGATAGATGGCTTTAAGTTTGCATGGTTTACTGACGGAAAAGGCTGGAATAGCGCTAGAAACAACCTCGAAGAAACTTTTGATGTCTTAGACGACGTCTACAATATTAACGACCTAGAGAGTGGCGTAATTGGGAGATTTTAGCCTATATGCCCGATAAAAAGAAAGAAATAAAGAAATGGGAGCCAGACGATTTTGAGTTAGAAATGACTAGCGTCTGGAGTTTCCCTAATCGTGGCAACTGGGCTACCCACGATGCAAAATGGCGCGGAAACTGGTCGCCATATATTCCAAGAAATATCCTGCTCCGCTATTCAAAAGAAGGAGACTGGGTATTAGACCAATTTGCTGGCGGCGGCACTACATTAGTAGAGGCAAAACTACTGAACCGCAACATCATTGGAATGGATATTAACCCGGTCGCACTTAAAAGATGTCGCGAAAAAGTAAAATTCAAGCACGAGGGTGCAGACGGTATAGTCAAGGTATCAAAATGTGATGCGCGCAACCTAAAACCAATTCCGGATGAAAGCATCGACCTAATCTGTACGCATCCCCCATATGCAAATATTATCCATTACAGCGAGGGCCAAGATATTCCACAGGATTTATCAAACTTTAAAGTCAATGATTTCCTAGAACAGATGAAAAGCGTGGCATCAGAAAGCTATCGCGTATTAAAGTTCGGTAAATTCTGCGCAATTCTAATGGGTGATACGCGCCAAAAGGGCCATGTTATCCCTCTTAGCTTTAAGACGATGCGAATATTCGAAGATGCCGGCTTTAAGCTAAAAGAGATTATCATGAAAGAACAGCATAATTGTCGAGCGACTGGGTATTGGAAAACTAATAGCATAAAATATAACTTCCTTTTGTTGGCGCATGAATTTTTATTCATTTTCGAAAAGGAGTCGAAGAAATGAGTAGTGACTCACTAAAAGTAATACGCGAAAGTAAAAATGGCATTGGGTACTCAGACACAGTCACTTTAAGAGAAACCAAAAATGCGACAACAAAAGCAACTTTATGGAAAATACCACATAAAAATCATGAACCAGAACCATCATTAAAAATCGCGAGATATAAAAATAAATGGGAAGATCTGGAATCCGATTCGCCAAAAAGTGCATTAACCTTAAAAGGTGATGAACTAAACAATTTGATGCAATTTTTAAACGATTATTACGAGCCATTAAAAATTGGTACTGGTAAATACATAAAAGCTGATTCCTTAGACAATAATCTCGCGTTGCAACTCCAAGGAGTATTCAATAATAAAAATGCGAACGAAATTGGTTCTTTTCTTGTAAAAAACAGTATTTTATCCTCTGATGTCACGAACATTGTAGAATTTTGTCGTCGCGAAGAAGCCTTAATTGATTTTGAACAAGCATTAACAGAAGATCGCCCAGAAGCATATTGGCAAAAATGGTTCGAAGACAACGATTGGATTCTGGGCAATGAATTCACAAGAATCATCGATGAACGTGATATCGATACCAAAAACATAGCTGACCATCTAGTAGAGACTTTTGATGGATTTGTGGATATTGTCGAATTAAAAAGACCAAATGGACAATTAAAATTTTGGAATACAAAACAAGATCATAACAATCTTATACCTTCGCAAGATTTGATTAAGGCGATTACTCAAACGCAAAACTACATCCAATCCCTAGAAGAAGAAATGAATAGCGCCAAAATGCTGAAAAGGATTGGGAATGCATCAATCGTAAAGCCCAGAGCCACTCTTATTTTCGGTCGCTCATTAGATTGGGGAGACGAAGAGCGTAAAGCCTTCCGGATTCTAAATGATGGATATAAGGATTTGACAATCCTTACATACGACCAGGTGTTAGCGCGAGCCAGAAAAACATTGAATCTAGCAAAGGATCGATAAATGTTCGGAAGTGTATACTGGTCTACTTACAAAAGAATCGAAAAAGAAGTCTTGGAACTGTCTCATAGTATTTATTTCGATGACTCTCAACTAAAAGTTTATTCTAATGAAATCTTGGACTTAATAATTAGAATCAGCACGAATATCGAATCACTTTATGAAGACATCTACCGAGACGAGTTCAAGAAAACCGAAAACAAAATCGGCCCAATGATAACAAAAATTGGAGAGATATTTTCACTTAAAGACAAGGTAATACACATCTCCAACGATAATTTTCATTTCAAAAAATCACTAATTAGTATTAAACCATTTGATTATAAGACAGGTGACGAGAACGATTATTATTCCGCTTATAACGCACTAAAACACAATAGAAGCAAGAATATAAAGAAAGCAAATATCCATTTTCTGTTACGCACGTTAGCGGCTTTTTACGCCCTCTGCGTAATATTCGACGACAAATGGACTCCATTACAGAACAGTATATTCGAATCCAAAACTCCATACACCTTTACATATAATTCAGAAATCTTCTCCGCTAATGTATACGATAAACAGCTAACCTACGCAGAACAATCAATCATTTTTCTAGCAATGAAAATCGATGCGGTAAACAAAAACAAGAAATCGTGCGTTGCCGATATGCTATCACAATGTGAGAAGAATCTGAAGATAAAATTTCGCGAGCAAAAACCGAAAGAATGCCTATTCAAAGCCGAACTGACACCAGAATATTTACAGAGCCTAGATAAGTTCAAGAAAAAATACAGCAAAAACAATGCCGCAACCGAAGTGGAATTGAACTTATTATTTGGCGACCGCGACGATGAAAGAACTTTCGACAAACTCGGTGTAGATGGCCTAGATATCTTGGTGGACCACATTAAGCTAAACATGGAAAAGAATATCGCGACTATTGTTGTAAATCGCGACGATGGCAAAGACATGTTTCCAGCGCTTCTTTAACTCCACACTCCGGGCAAATCTCCGTCTTATTGTCCTCACGCGACAGCGCAGGATAACCTACATAGTATTTGCCACATTTGGGGCATTTGTGACGCTTTTGACGGGCTTTCATAGATCCACCGAGCAAACATGCTCTAACCCAAACTTTCGACCTAAATCTTCCCACATAGCGTCCGGCGCATCTTCGCCGAGAACACGATAAAGCGCGTAGTCGTAATCGACAAAAATCTTAGCGACTTCTTGAGGGTTCACCATAAGCTGGCAGTAATAGCCGGCCGTAGTTTCACCCTCGACCATAATTGGGTGGTCTTGCCCGTTTTCATTCGCGACGGACTCGTATTTCTCGCGCCACTTGCGAATCTCTTTTTGTACGACTGCGACAGCATCTTCTAACTTAATAGCCATAATAAACTCCTAAAATGTTTTGCGTATTTAAACTTACCTTCGCAAGAATTGCAAGTTTTCGAACCCTACCAAAAACAGGGGTAGAAATAACAAAGAAACGTTTGTTCATATATCTCCCCACACTTCCAAAACGCTTATGCTTGGTGTTTTCGAACTTATGTAATATACTTATGTTAATTGCGGTGCAGAGTTCTGCGCCTTTCTCGAGTAAGAGGGGGTAGCCCCTCATATTTTATGCGCAGATTCTGCACTACAAGTGATACTTGCCGAATGGCAACACTTCGGGTGGAGAAAGAAAAGTATGTACCTTAAATGCAAAAGGAACAGCCGGTCGTAGAAGACCGAAAAGAAGCCGTCAAAAACCTAGTGCAATTACTTTGCGCATTAGACGACATAGACGATTCGCCAGAGCGCGAGTCCAACAAAGAGAAAGGAGTGTGCGACGACGGAGTAGTTGTCGTGTTCTAAAACTATGAATAGAGCGCTAATCAACGCGAGTAGCGGCATAGTTCAGAAACCGTTACGCTACGTACTTTACGTGCGTAAATCTTCCGAAGATGCCGAAGCCCAAGCTAAATCATTACCAGACCAAATCGCAGATTGTAAAGAATATGCGAATAATCATGGTTTGCTTCTAGTTGGCGAACCAATCCAGGAATCTAAGTCCGCGAAGAAATCCGGCAACCGTCCGCTTTTCTCGCAGATGCTAAAAGATATTGAGAAAGGTAAATACGACGCCATTCTCGCCTGGCACCCAGACCGCTTGTCAAGAAATTCGCTCGAAGCCGGAATGGTTGTCGATATGGTCGATAACGGCGTCATTAAAGACTTGCGTTTCCCGACCTTTGAATTCCATAACGATTCAAGTGGCAAGCTGACACTAAACATGCTCTTTGCGCTTTCAAAGCAATATTCAGAGCATTTATCCGAAAGCGTGCAACGTGGCATCGATTCTAATCTCGAACAAGGTAAATCCGGCGGCATGCCGAAATGGGGGTATATTAGAGACGACGTATCCGGTTATTACAAGCCAGACAAGAATTTCAAGATGATCCAGAAAGGTTGGCAAATGATTCTAAATGGCGCGTCGCAAATGGAAGTCTACCGCTACTGGAAAATGAATAACGTGGAGCGCTCTACGAAATTATCGCGCCGAAACAAACACGTCAGAAGCTACGGCGTCTGCGAAAGCACCGCAAACCGCATCTTCCACGATCCGTTCTACTACGGCATCTTAGAGCAAGGCCGCAACTATGTAGATTTACGCGTAGTAACGCCAAACTTCAAACCAATGGTAACCGAAGAAGAATTCGACCAGGTCCAGAAGATGTTTAGGAAAGACCGTGGTTCAATCCAATCTTCCTGCTATGAAAACCAGAAAGCCACACATGGCAAATACTTCTTACCATTCCGCCACCTTATCAAATGCTCGGTATGTGGCCATTATATGATTCCGGCCAGAAACCGCGGACATTCCGGCACGTATTATCTTAACTATCGTTGCCATAACAAAGCCTGTACGCGTCCAAATAACAACGTACGCATGCATGTCATCATGGACCAACTCTACGAGGAATTCGGCCGTATCAGCCAGAAATACGATTTTACAAGCTTTGTCGACGATATGACCGAATATGCCAACAAGAAGATGCAAGAGCTAAGTGTTGAGAAACACGAGCTACTTGGCCAGAAAACACAGAAACAAAGAAAGATTGACGACCTTGCCGAAAAGTACGCGGAACTGGACAAAGAGTCGCCAAAAGCCGTCAAAGACAAGCTCAAAAAGGACATGGCGGATTTGCAAAATGATGTTGTAAATATCGACGAAAGAATCAAACAAATTGAAGCCAAAATTAAGAATCCTGAAAAATTACGCATGACCATCGAAAAGTTTTCGAACTCGCTAAATTCGCTAATTAACAGATTAGAAAAAGGAGATCTCGTCGAAAAGGACATTCTGGTGCGAAATATGGTTTCGAACCTCGAAATTGATGCACAAAAAAGGGTGATTTACAGATATAAATCACCATTTAATTTCATCTTCGAACCTGAGTTTTCCACAGGTTCCCCTGTTGGTGAGCCGGGTGGGACTCGAACCCACGACACCAAGCTTAAGAGGCTCGTGCTCTAACCAGCTGAGCTACCGGCCCGCTCACTACATAGATTATACCACAAAAACTAATTTTTGTGAAGACTCCGAAACCCAAAGCCGCCTAAAACTCCTGATATTTCATTCCAACCGACCGATAAAAATCCATAGCTGTCGGTGCACCTATATTCTTTAAAATCAAATTCGTTAATTCATCCACCATCACCAATGCGAATAATGTTCCCGCCAAAATCAAAAAGGCTCTTTTTGACATCCTTAAAGCCAAAACATTCAAAAACGGCATTATCAGATAAATTAATGCTAGTGCACCAATTCCAAAAAATGTCACACTAAGCGGACATACAAACCCATTAATACTTCCCCATGCCCACAAGCCATGGTCATAGTTCCAATATCTCGTTCCATTCCCCACCGTATATACCAACCATCCGCCGATTAGCTCTAGCAGCCCAGTCACCAACACTGATACCAAAAACACCGCCCACGGATATTTCTTAAATTTATAAACTGAAGGCAGAATCAACAGCGCCCCAAAAGCATAAATATTAATCCATGGCAAGAAATCTCCACCTTTCATATATACTTCACCAGTCTCAAAAATCGCCACGAAAAACTCATACACCCACCCCACAAATCCGGCAATCACAAAAACCAACATCAAAATCCCCACCCATTGATATTTTTCTAATTTAATTTTATTGTCAATATAATCATGATATGTTTGTTTAAGGGTCCACTTTTTCTTTACCATAACCACATTATATCATAAGCCAGCCCAAGCAATCATTCAACCAAATTTGCACTCAAACAATTCTTATTAATTCTCTAATCAATTAGTCTTTTTTCTTCTTTTTAAATAACTTACTAAGGTGCATCGCATAACCAACTTTTTCAGAAACATCAATCGCATCACCTAGTCCAGGCACTTTCCGCACCTCATCATAAGCTTTCTGATGCACCGCAGCGCGCGTTGGTACCACTGCACCTATTGCCCGATCCATCGCACTCTCAGCTACACCGACCGCTACACCACCAGCTACCATTTTACCAATTCCACCTTTTTCTGTTTTAGGCACAGCCGTTTTTGCCGTTGAATTCATTGCAATTTCTGTGAACAAATCCATATATTGCTGATTGAGAGGACTTGTGGCAAATTTTGTCTCAAACTCCCCCACATCCCCACACGAAGCCCCCAATTTCTCCATCTCGCTAAATAGCTTCTCTACTTTCTTTAAGCTCTCCCCTTCCACCTCATAGACCGCAAAAATTGCATCTTTTCGCGACTTAATGCTTTGCTCTATATATTTATCCATACCATCTCCATATCGTTTTTATCTTTTACTCTCAATTTCTTGCAATTCAAACCGATATTTTTGCTTTATATTAGGATATTTTTCATGATCCACTTCGCCAAGAAACATTTTTAATGGCCTAGCATATAATTTTCCTTCCCCATATAATGCCCGATAAATTACCATTTCTTCATCCGTTTCAGAATGTATGGCTATATCCTCCACCAAGTACAAATCACCCTTAAAATGTCTATACACTCCGTGAACTCTCAATTCTTGCCCCATAATTATCACCTCTCTCAATTAACCAGTTAGCTAACTATTTAGCATATTCCACTGCACGTGTCTCACGAATCACATTCACTTTTATCACCCCAGGATAACTCATCGTTGCTTCAATCTTATTTGCAATATCCCTTGCCAATTTCAAAGCGCTAAGATCATCAATAGACTTTGGCTCTACTATTACACGAATCTCTCGTCCAGCCGATATCGCATAAGCCTTCTCGATACCAGGGAATGAAGTTGCAATATTCTCAAGGTCACGCATTCTTTCAGCAAAATTCTCTGCTGAAATATTTCGCGCACCCGGCCTCGCTGCAGATATTGCATCCACTATTTTCACAATTACCGCCTCTGGCGTAGTAGGTTCAATATCCTCATGATGCGCCGCAATTGCATGCACTACTTCATCCGGCATACCATATTTTTTAGCAAGCTCTGCCCCAATTTCCGCATGTTTACCTTCAATCTTATGAGTCACAGCCTTACCAATATCATGCAACAACGTTGCAGTCTTAGCTATTCTCTTATTAGCGCCAATCTCCTCCGCAATCATTCCTGCCATATGTGTCATCTCGATCGAATGCAATAATACATTTTGCCCATAGGAAGTCCTAAATTTTAATTCACCCAGCAAATGCAAAATCTCACGTGGTATTCCTACTACCCCCACCTCACGCGCCGCATCCTCACCAGCACGCACTACTTCCTTTTCTATCTCTCGTTCTGCTTTGGCTACAGACTCTTCAATTGATGCCGGGTTAATTCGCCCATCTTTCATTAATCTTTCCAAAGCATACCTTGCTACCTGTCGCCGAATCGGATCAAAGCTAGATAATACTACCATCCCAGGCGTGTCATCCACCATAATATCCACCCCAGTCGCTCTCTGCAAAGCCTGAATGTTTCGCCCCTCTTTACCAATAATCCGCCCCTTCATATCATCATCGGGTAACTTTAGAGCCGTAATAGTGCGATCCGCAGTCACCTCCGAGCTCATCCGCTCCATCGCAGTCAATAACGCCGCCTGAGCCGTTTCATCTATTTCATGCTTAATCTCTTTTTGTTCCTTCATCACCAAACCAGCCAAGTCCTGTTTGATGTCGTTCTCAGTCATTTTCATCAATTTATCACGCGCCTCAGTTTTGCTTAAACCAGCAATCTTTTCCAGCTTTTCATGCTGTTTAATTCTAATCTCCTTTATTTCATTCTTCAGCTCTTCCAATTCACGTTCTTCTTTATTTAACTTCTCCGATTTTTTCTCTAGCTGATCTAATTTCGAATCTAGCACAGCCTCACGTTCGGTTAAACGCTTTTCTGTTTGTCGCCATTCTTTTCTACGATCATTCTCTTCAGCCTGATTTTTCTCTGTCAATCTCGCTGCTTCTTTCTTTGCACTCAAAACTATCTCGCTAGCCTCATGCTTCGCTTTACGCACTAAATCTTCCGCCTTATTCTTACCGCCATTTTCATTCCTCTTATTATAAGCAAAAATCCCTCCCGCACCAGCAACAAGCCCCGCCACTGCGGCAATAACCGGAATCAATACTTCCATAATTCCCTTTCTAATTGTTTTTGCTGGTATTTTCCTCTATACCAGCGGGTTAACAAATAACATCAATTAATAAATTTCCATTATTCATTATATCACAAAAAGTCACCTAGTCCCTAAATTAAGCCGCAATTCGCATTTCTACAAACCCAGTAGAAACATTCCTTACTACCAGGTCCACCCCATTAGATGCTCTCTCAATCCTATGGGTTACCCAGCCCGCAGAGTTTCTTACCACTAATGAATTTGATACCAAACTTCCTTCTATATGAGAACTGGTACCATCTGCCATCCTGCAGATCACACCATTGCTCACAAGCATTTCCTCTAACCGCACTTTATTCTCCCTTTATTTCGATCTAGTTTATTTTATCTATTACAAAAAATCAAGCACTAGCATCAATAAAAAAACATTTAAAATCAATTCTAGCACTCTTGCTTTTTGAGTGCCAACGCGCTATAATTATTCTATGTCTAAACGCGATTATTACGAAATTCTTGGCGTATCTAAAAACGCCTCTGATGACGAAATCAAAAAAGCCTATCGCAAACTAGCCGTTAAATATCATCCCGACAAAAACCCAGGCGATAAAGAGGCCGAGGCAAAGTTCAAAGAAGTTTCCGAAGCTCACGAAGTCTTGAGCGATAAACAAAAACGCGCTCGCTACGATCAATTTGGTCATGCTGGCGTTGGCGGCAGTGCAGGCAATCCATTTAGTGGCGCGGGTAATCCATTTGGCAACGGCGGCAATTTCAATTTCAATGGCCAGTCATTCAACTTTGATTTTGGTGGTAGTGGGTTTGATGATATCTTGGGCAGCATCTTTGGCTTTGGCGGCAGTGCTAGGCGACCTCGCCGTGGCGCAGATTATCAGACTTCAGTCACTATCAATTTTGAAGATGCTATTTTTGGCACCACCAAAACTGTTTCTAATAACGGCAAAGATATCAAAATTAAAATCCCTGCTGGTATTGATGATGGTATGTCTATCCGCCTCCAAGGTAAAGGTGGAGATGCTCCCGAAGGCGGCGAGAGAGGTGACCTCTACATCCGCATACGAGTAAAGCCCCACAAACACCTCACCCGTGAAGGTTCCATCATCTTGTCAGAAGAGCATATTAGTATGGTAGATGCTGCTCTTGGCACCGAAATAGATGTCGAGACCGTAGATGGCAAAATCACCATGAAGGTACCTGCCGGCACACAATCTGGCACCCCTTTCAAGCTTTCTGGTCATGGCGTGCCTTTCCGCTCTAATGGCGATAGAGGCCCACACATTGTCACTATCATAGTAGAAACACCAACCAATCTCAGTAAAAAACAAAAAGAGCTTCTCGAAGAATTCAAAAACACCAAAAAACGTGGCTTCTGGGGCTAACTAATACTACTGCATAATTCGCTAATGTCGAGAATAATACAATAACATCAAGTTATTATTTCCTATTGGCATTTGGGCTAGTGGTAATCAAACCTTCTTCTGTTTCTGATGCAATCACTTGAATGTGCACATGATTTTGCCCTGCAAAGAATAATCCCTGCCCAACCGGAAAATTAGATAATCTTCTTTTTTCTTCTTCCGTCAATTTAAACACATCCGCCAACACATCTACCGCTGATGCTGACTGCTTCAAAAGTAGCTGCATTGATGAGTTCGCCACAATCGCTCGCCCCATCTTAGAACTCATAAAATCTTCCACATCCTGCGTCACAGTAGTAAGACCTAGATAATACTTCCTTGCCCGCTTTGCCAAACTAAATAAGAAATTCGCTGAATCTTCATACTTCATCAACTGCCATGCCTCATCTACTATTAATAAACGCTTCTTTTGCTGCGCTCTTACAATGTTCCAAATATGTGAAAGTACTATATACATTGCCACCGGCCTTAATTCATCTTCAAGATCGCGAATATTAAATACTACCATCTGGTTGTTGATATCTACATTACTCTGTTGCGAGAAAATTCCCGCAAAGGTTCCCGTAGTATACTTACGAAGTCTCTGTGCAAGTTGTGGCCCCGAACCACCCATGTGCAATAATGTATCATACAAATTCATAATAGTCGGCGGCGTAGACTGATGCGTCAAAGGATCCGAAGTAATCCCCAACCGCGCATAAGTATCAATTAATGCTTGATCCAAATCCGCTTCCTCATTTGCTGTCAACGCTGGTACTACCTGCCCACTGGCTGTCATCTGATTGCCACCCAACATTAGTCTAAACAAGCCATGCAAAGTCACCAAATTGGCCCTCAAAGCATCATTTGCATCCTCTGCATCCACTACTTTTGGAAGATCAAAAGGATTAATTCTTACATCAGAGTTAAGAGATAGCCGAATGTATGATCCGCCCACCGCATCGCACAACTTCTGATATTCGTTCTCTGGATCAATAATCAAAATTTCGCTCCCCACCATCATCGAACGCAAAGCTTCCAATTTTACCGTAAACGATTTACCAGCACCAGACTTTGCAAACACTACCATGTTTGCATTTTCCAAGCTAAACCTATCAAATATCACCAAACCATTATTGTGCATATTAATGCCATATAATATACCCTTATCCTGAGTTAAGTCTGCCGAAGTAAATGGGAAAGAAGTAGAAATCGCCCCTGTATTCATATTGCGCCGAATCTGCAGCTGATCAGTACACTGCGGAATAGTAGAGTTCATCCCTTGTTCCTGCTGAGAATTTGCCACTTTCGAAAATATCATCTGCTGCCCAAAGATTGTTTCAATCTTCTGCTGCACAAATTTCATTTCATCCAAAGAGTCTGCCCATAATGTAATATACAGTCCGAATCGGAAAAACTTCTCCGCTCCCACCTGTAATTGGTCACGTAGCTCCTCGGCATCACTAATCGCCGCCTCCAGCTCTGGGTCACGTACCTTACCTTTCTCGGCATTTATGTTCATCGAAGCCTCGAGCTGAGTCACCTTAGTCTTCAAGTTCTTCATTACTACTGCAGTCTCTACCGGATAGATATACATTGATACATCAATCACTTCATCAATATTAATAATCGGCGAAATCCAACCAGTATAAAGTGAACGTGGATACCCATACACATAAAGTGTCCGTCCATATTTATTACCTAATCTAAAATAATCCGAGTGTATTTCAATAGCAGAAGGAGAAATCAAATCACGCAGAGTGTTCGTACCCTGCTCAAAAGCCTGCTGAATCGCCGCCGCCTCCATCGCCTCATTCTGTGCTGCGATTTCTGCTGCTGTCAATTGCTTTCTCTTAGCCATTATCTTCTCCCTTCCTTACATACATAGATGCCAACCTTGAAAAATCCACCAGCGGCTCCCTCACTGCCGTATCAGGATTATTGAAATTATAATAAAGCTCAGCTAACTCTTTGGTATTCAGTCTCACCGAATTAATCCCAATCTGAAATAGCCCAGAAATTATCGTATCTACCCTGTTAGTTAACTCAGACAAAGCCTTGTCATACGTTGCCCGATCAATCCTTGTAACCTCTGGAGCCTTACTCTTCGAAAAAGTCTTGAAAAAATTCTTAGTCTGTTGTAAAACTTTCTCTGCATCCGCCGAAGTATAATATGGCACCACTATAAAGAATGACTTATCCATAATATTTGCTTCCTGCGACAATATATCAATAAAATTAATATAATCATCCATCAATACACCAAGCAACATATTATCATTATTTCGCCGAATCTCTGCCAATCTCTCAATGTATGGCCCAATATCTACACGCTGCGATCTTACCAATATCTGTGTTGTAAATTTCAAAGAATTCAAAAAATTCTGATAAGAATATTCAATCCCTTCGCGCTCAACATCACTCATCAGATCAAAATTAATAGACTTACATGCTACCACTGCCCGGAAAGAGCCATCTTTCATAATTACTACATTGTCGCGTAACTCCGAAATCAACAAAGTAGACTGCGTAGAAGTCGGCACATCTTTATTGGGCGATACTGGCTGAGCTTGATTTGCCGCCATCGCTGCAGCTCCAAGGCTCGCCGCTCCAGCATTCTGCTGTGCCGGCATCACAATTTGTGGTGTCGCCTGCCCCTGCACCGGCTGCTGCTCCGGCATAATCATCTGCGGTGCCCCCAAATTATTCTGGTAATCTTGTGGATTCATACTTTAGTGTAGCGATATAAAAACTTCGCCCTCATCCTTTCTATTTATACGGTTAGCCTGTTTTGCAATCGTTTCTACGGAAAAAGCATCATTATTTGCTAATTCAATTATACTAGGTTTCGGCGGAGTTGCGGGAGGATTTTCATTTATTCCCTGCACCACACGATTAGACTTTTCCACAGGTTTTTCTACTATCGGCGAATTGGGTAATACAACTGCCGGAGAATTAAATATTTCCTCCCTCGTTATCGGCATTTGCGGTGTCGCATTGTTTACATTGGACACAGCCGACATAGTGCCCGGATTCGTTCCAGTAAATCTCTTCTCTAACTTCGCATTGGAAATTGTCATGTTCTCCGCCGCACTAATTGCTTCTTTCATTTCCCGCATCACCTCAGCATGTCTTGCATTCTCATCTTTCTGAATTACATTGCTAAGATTATTAAAATGATTCCCTTCAAACATATCTGTCGCCGCATTTGCCTCAGCAATCAAATCCTCACGCATTGAGTTTACGCCAGCACCTTTAATAGCATACCCACCAGTATCCACAATATCCGCCAAAAAAGACAAACGATGTGTAGCCTCCTCGCCAGTGATATCACGCGTACGACTCTCCTCTACTTTTTTGGGAGCCGTAATCTGGATAGTAGATTCTCTCTGCCCCGGTGTCCATAATCTAGTATGCGGCTTCAGATAATATGATACAATCGCCGCCAGATACGTTTCCATCGGCTGATCCTTCTTCAAAGGTAAAGCTAGTGCTATGAAAAGCAGTACTGGTGGCAATGGAATGATTGCAAGCAACGGAAACAACTGAAAAAGCCCCACCGCCAATGCGACCAAACCTCCGGCAATCAAAAGATATACAAACTGCCGAAAGCTAAACGGGCCTAAAAGCTTATCATCAGCCTCAACATCCTGAGGAACCTTATACTGCGCCATATATTATATATTATAACATAAGCTTACTATTCGCTGCCAAAGAAAGTCCGCATAACATCAGAGTACAATTGAGAAACATCCGTATACTGTGGCAAGCCCTCCTCAAATTGATCCATCGCGACTCTCAGATCGCCCATCTCCGCCGAAGATTCCAGAATATCACTTACATCATCCCAGAACCCTTCTACATCAAGTCCGCCAGACTGTGCATACCTTTCAAAGCTCTCTCGAATTCTTTCCCTAGCTCCATTGTATATACTCCCATTGAATATTTCCTCATCCGAGCCAATAGCGACCGACATACCATCATCTTCATCATCCTCATTCCGATTCTGTACCCGCCTACTCCCCCGACCGTAGTAAAGGTTATAAAGCGCTTCCGGGTCAAGCATCTCCCAAAGCATCTCTTTCGATTCGCCTTGATAACCTTTTTTAATCTGCTTCGCAACAACCTTCTTTGTATTTTCCTTTAAAGATGCCTGGAATCTAGCTCTAATCGCCCCCGCCTTTTCTGCCAAGAAACTATTATAACTACCCGGGGTATTCTCATCCCCTTCTGTAAACTCTCTCCTCTCTAGTTCATCCAAACGCCCCAAGTCTACCACTTCCCTCCCTTCATCATCTATACACATTATCTCATCAAACAAGGCATATTGCGCCTGAATAACTTTTAGCATATCAGTCTTACTTCTCGCAATCTGAGATGGCACCTGACTGCCAAGAAATTTCTTCATATTATCACGTGACCTTCTAATATACTCCGCTTTGTCTTCCAGAGTCGGATTAAAATCTTTACCGAAGATATATTCCCAATCCCATTTATGATCCTTACCTATACAAGCCATCTCTTTTCCAAGCGCCACTATCTGCTCACTACCACTTGGATACGAGAAATGATCGCCAATAAGATTTGGGAAAATTGCATTATAAACATCATCCATCTTATCAAGATACTTCTTTACATTAAGTTCGGGTAGTATTTCACCATTCTGACCAATATCGTGCGCCGCAGCCCTAATTCCTTCTCTCTGCGACTTGAACGCTGTTCGTTCTACCTGAGCATACGAAGTACCGTGCAATAGTTCTGCAGCACCTCTAGTCTTTTTTATTACTGGGTTGCCCTCACCATCGCGTAGCACATTACCCTCCTCATCTTGCTCTACATATTCACTATTAATATACTCCCACCATGATACATCTTTTCTTACCCGACGATTTTCTGGTTCATTATCATTATATATTGCAGCTGTCTGCATATTTATATATTTACCAAATCTACGCAATAAAGGATCGCTGCCCTTAACCTCAAACATTGTAAAATTCGCAAGCGCCTGTGCTGCATAGGTTCCTAATTCAATATTTCCAAGATTACCTACCAGCTCATGTGCCAATTCTTTTGACTCCAAATCCGTATCACCACGCATATTCAAAACACGTAATCCGCCGATAATAGCATCGATATTTTTGGTCGCATTTCTACTTTTTATAAGTTCATCAATATGATTTACAACATTCTGGGTTCCAGGAGTTAGAGATCCAAGAGCTTGATATTTATTACTCCGTATTTGCGCCTGCGCATGCAATGAGCTTGCCGCATCGGCAACTACTGTCTGTACACTATCATCCTGCCCCTCCATTATTGCCTTCCATCGGTTATAGCGTGCAAGATTATCCTCATTATCCAACACTCCAGGATGCATCTGATGTTTACTATTACCCTCCATTAGAGCCCTGTGGTCACCCTCCGCAAGCTTAGCATCAAGCGCTCGTTTAAAGAATGATTTCGCATTTTTATACTCAATTTCAGCCCCACGCGCAATCTCGGCCTTCAAATCATCCGCAGCATTCATATTCGCCATATCTAATGATTTCACCCGTTCCTCATAGGATTGACCATTAATCGCCGATGAGTAAACCCCCCGCGAATTTAGTAAGTCTCTTTTCATGCCGGCAATCGTTTTTCTATATTCCGGATCATGTTCACTGAAACCTTCCTCCAAATTATCCTTATGCATTTGTGAAAATTGCATGTAGCGCATAGTCAGGGCCTGTCTAGCATATCTCCTCTGCCCCCGTTCGGAAAGCTTGCCCTCATTATCATAGTCTTTTGCATCACTCTTGGCCATATATTTAGCCTTTCTATGCTCATCAAGCGAATTTAACTCAGCTTCACGACCAACCTTACGATAGGCCAAGAAATTCATCAATCTAGCCGATGGTGTATAGTTACGCTCAAGATGCTTTGCGCGCGACAAAGCTTTATGCGACTCCGCCCACGCTCTGTTGGTTGCCAAAGGCTTTGCCGCCAAGCTCTGCATCTTCGCATTGATCGTACCCAGGAATGTCCCAGACATCTTCATTAAGCTCCACGAGAAAAACAGCGGGAAAATCTGCACCGCCATACCCAGCATTACTCCAAACTCATCTTTAGCGCTAGCAGCTATCGCAAACCCAGCCAAACTGGATGCCCCAAACAACAAAGAAAACATCGGATAAAACACCAACATTTTTATCAACAAATCTTTCCATTTCTTGAACCATTTTTCGGTATTCGGCAAAATATACGCCACTATCGCTAGCGGCGATATCATAATCAGTAGCGCCACCACCGCCTGTCTTAGCGCAATTGTCACCAGTCCTGACACCACCGCTACTATCGCTCCTAGTAGCACTGGTATCAGCATCCAGATTGCGCCAGTCTCAAATGCCACCACTCCACCCAGCAACGCCAATGCCGGCACGCCAGCTATTGAAGAATATGTTTTTGCGCTTGCAATCTTTGCATTTATTATATCCTCGCTCGACATCCCAGCTGCACTATTAGCCATCACCGAATTCTCCACTGCCTCAAACACCCCCCTCAAGCCATTTCCTACTATATTTGATAAATCTACCGCCAGCGAACAAACCAAGAAGCTCAAATTCACCAATATTGCCGTTATAATGAGTTTCGGTAAAGCTTTTTTAATCCCATAGTTAGATATTCCCGCCCCAGTCAACTGAGAGTAAATTACCACTAGCAGAAAAATCACAAACACTATGTTTGTCAAACTCAAACAATATTTCCAAATCTCATAAATCGGCGATCCATCCTCCGTAGATACCGGTTCAATCTCCAAGACTCCCTCTATCTTGTCGTACAGCCAATTCACCGCATCAGCAATTTTGTCTGTCGCCGGACACACCAGCCAGCTAATCTCACCCAAGCCATTCTTACAGGCATCCAACGATGATTGGCTCAATGCCGAAGTATTAATCACGCCAGAGCTAGAAGTATCTTCACTAACACCTCCATCGCCTCCATCATTATTGTCATCAACATTATTGTCTTCACCACCTTGCTCAACTTCTTCGCTAGTCTCCGGATCCGCATATACAACCTCAGATCCCAGCACTGTACCAAATACCCCCACCAACATGCCTATTACAACCAAAAAACTACCAAAAATGGCTTTTAAAAGGTCTCTTTTTGATCTTTTTTTCGTTATCATAAGTAAAACACGCCTCCCTTTTAGGCGTGCTACCATTATAGCACGCATAAGCTTTTTTGTCAATACCGGTATCAGATATTTTTATATCATGTCAATAATATGTTTAAATATATTCCTTATGTTTATCCAATTATTTTGGCTTTTTCATTTTTTATGGTAATATAAAAGCAAATAAACTGGATTTATATGAAAAAAATATGTAAGAAAATTCTGGTAATTCTCGGCCTAATAAATATAGCATCAGTAAGCATAGCTGTTCTAAGCTCGCCTCAAGCATCAGCAGTGACTGTACCCACCGTTAATGTTAATGACTGTGGCGAGTTTCTTGGCATCAGCGAATGGAACTGTGGGATCAACAGCGACATTAGTAACGAAGATGATTTGAAATCAAACATCTGGATTATAGCCGCCAATGTTGCCAAAGATATTACTGTCATTGCAACCTATCTTGTCATCGGATACGTTATTTATGGTGGCTACCTCTACACTTTTTCCGGCGGAGATCCTAACAAAATAGCCATTGGCAAGAAAACTCTATCCCAGGCCTTCATTGGACTAGCTATAGTTATGTCGGCAAATGTTATTCTTAATAGTATTCGCATCGCACTAAATGCAAATTTCACCAAAAATTGCGTTACCGGTGAATGTTACGACATGGGATCCGCCAGCACCATGATTACTAGCGCCATACAATGGGTCATAGGTGTAGCCGGCATAGTTTCAGCTATCTTTGTAGTCTATGGCGGTATTTCTTATACTACTTCTGCTGGTGAACCCAGCAAATTACAAAAAGCCAAACAAATGATTACTTATGCTCTCATCGGTCTCGCTGTAGTCGCTCTCGCCGAGATCATTACCGCCTTTGTCTCCAATATGATCAGAGAAGCCAATCAAACTAGTCAAGCATCATTAATAGAAACATCAAAGGAGCATTATGAAATTAAAGAAATTAGTTAGCCTTATTATATTTACAATTCTAGGTCTTACTTGCCTAAGTCCGGTTTACCCAACTTTCGCAGATGATATATGTAGCAATAAAAACATAAGTGAAGAAATCAAAGCCGCCTCTGGCTGCCCAGATGCCGGCACGGTTAATGATCTTCCGAGTGTCATTACAAATATCCTCAACGGCATCATTGCAGTCTCTGGCCTCGTAGCAGTAATTTTCATCATCGTAGGCGGAATCCAATATATGACTTCCAGCGGCGATGGGGCCAAGGTCCAAAAAGCCAAAAACACCATCCTCTACGCTTGCATCGGCCTCATCATTTGTGCTCTTTCATTCGCTATTATTAACTGGGTGATAACAAGCGTTATCGGCTAAATAGTAATGTAAGCAAGAGAAAACATTCTTTATTAATTCAAAAAAGCTTGCAATTCTAGAAAAAAAGTTATAAAATAAACTTAAATAAATATAAAGGAATTAGCTAATGAACCCACTAAAAATATTCGCAACAACATCAACTGTAAACCCAGGAAAAGCCGATAGCCAATCAGGAGTAGAAACAGTAGGAGATGGCAGTAATGATCTTGTTAGTAATATAACAAATATTCTAAATGGCGTGATAGCCGTACTAGGTCTTGTTTGTGTCGTAGTCATCATTATCGGTGGCATCAATTATATGACATCCTCTGGTGATGCCGGTAAGGTTAAGAAAGCCAAAGACACCATCCTCTACGGCCTAATTGGTTTAATAGTATGCGTGCTAGCCTTTGCTCTTGTTAACTTCGTTATCTCCAATATTATTGGTCAATAATAGAGAATCGATTCTATTCTCTCAAAATATCTCCCACCGTGGAGATATTTTTAGTGAATATTTTTCTTATACCCGGCACCACCCTAAATGATGATGGTATAGATCTCCTTGGTGGTCAGAATGTTGGTTATGCTCCTAATGCCTTTACTACCATTATGAATACTACTCCTCTTTACTTTATTCGTTCGGGCAACCTGGGTGGCACTACCCTGTACAATTTCGGAGCTGGCGGGTACTACTGGTCTAGTACGGTGAATTCCCCCTCCAACGCGTACTACCTCTACTTCAATTCCACGGGACTGAGCCCAGCGGTTCGCAGCGGCCGTAGCAGCGGAAGGTCTGTACGTTGTCTCTCCCGCTAGAGGCTCCGCTCTCCCTAAGAAGTTTCTTCTTTTTATAGCCAACATGGTTTTACTGGCCAATTGACATGAATGTACTTGGTCTTGCATGCTTTGTTGCATTCTTTACATTAGAAGTACGGAGATGGTGGGGCGGAGATTATAAAATCGAGATGTTTGGGCACCATCGGAATGTCCGTTTGGCTGTATATAAAATACAATGATACCATCGGAGCGCCTATAATATGAAGAAAATAACCAAAAGCTGCCTCCACTCCTCCCAAAGG
>JAZQXF010000027.1:0-1347 GCA_045632725.1 Candidatus Nanosyncoccus sp. | reverse complement strand
TACTGACGCTGAGACACGAAAGCGTGGGGAGCAAATAGGATTAGATACCCTAGTAGTCCACGCCGTAAACGATGAGCACTAAGTGTCGGGCAACCGGTGCTGAAGTTAACACATTAAGTGCTCCGCCTGAGTAGTACGGTCGCAAGACTGAAACTCAAAGGAATTGACGGGCACCCGCACAAGCGGTGGAGCATGCCGTTTAATTCGAAAATACGCGAAAAACCTTACCAAGACTTGACATCCCCGGCAAAGCTATAGAAATATAGTGGAGGTTACCCGGGTGACAGGTGGTGCATGGTTGTCGTCAGCTCGTGTCGTGAGATGTTCGGTTAAGTCCGCTAACGAGCGCAACCCTTGTCATTAGTTACTAACATTCAGTTGAGAACTCTAATGAGACTGCCGGTATTAAACCGGAGGAAGGTGGGGATGACGTCAAATCATCATGCCCCTTACGTCTTGGGCAACAGGCGTGCTACAATGGCTGGTACAATGAGCTGCAAACCCGCGAGGGGGAGCCAATCTAAAAAGCCAGTCGTAGTTCGGATTGAAGTCTGCAACTCGACTTCATGAAGCTGAAATCGCTAGTAATCCTGGATCAGAATGCCAGGGTGAATACGTTCTCGGGTGTTGTACACACCGCCCGTCAAGGCATGGGAGTCGGTAATATCCGAAGTCGGTAGCCTAACCAGTAATGGAGGGGGCCGCCTAAGATAGGACCGGTGACTGGGCTTAAGTCGTAACAAGGTATCCCTACGGGAACGTGGGGATGGATCACCTCCTTTCTATGGAGTTAATATTTATAGAAAAAAATATCGTTTCGCTGATTTAAGATACAAAACTAAATCAGCAAGTAGAAACCTATCTACAAACATAAAAGTTATTTTACTTAGCTTTGAGAGATCATTAAGATTTCTCAGTTGTTTTTATAACAACAATTGTTCTTTGAAAACTTGGTAATGTGATTGTATATATTAATAACGAGCAATATATACATGGAGTAAATTTTTTAAGAGTAATCAACAGAAATGTTGATATTAAGAAATCTAACTCATCAAATTAGGATAATATAGTAAGTGGTTAAATTAATAAGGGCGCATGGTGGATGCCTTGGCATTAGAAGACGAAGAAGGACGTGGCAAACTACGATATGCTTCGGGGAGATGTAAGCAATCTTTGATCCGGAGATTTCCGAATGGGGAAACCCAATAACGGCAAACCGTTATTATCATATAATGAATTCATAGTTATATGAAGAGAACCCAGTGAACTGAAACATCTTAGTAACTGGAGGAAGAGAAAGAAAAATCGATTACCTTAGTAGTGGCGAGCGAAACGGTAATAGCCCAA
>JAZQXF010000026.1:0-3823 GCA_045632725.1 Candidatus Nanosyncoccus sp. | reverse complement strand
AATCCCGATAATTGCTATGTCAAATTAGTGTCCGACATAGGACAAGCAAGACTTTTCACTAACGAATTTTCAACGATTACAATTTTATGAGGGCAATATGGAAATAATTAAAAATTATTACTATGAGGCTACTTTAGGGGGTAAGGATTTAGAGCTTGCGGTACGCTCCGATTTTAAAGGTAACTTTAACGTTGAGGACTTCTGCATCTGCCAGAGCAGAATACGCGAAGACGGCAAGACGATAACGCGCTATCATGTATTATCGCCAAAAGAGCTTAGACTGGCTCTAAAACTGCCACCCAGAGCAAAATTAGAGATAAGGGGATAAGATTATGATTAAGATTATAATTACAACTAATGAAACTGATACGGAAAAGTTTGGCAACAATAAAATTGCAGTTAACCACCAAGCCGAAGTTGATATGCAAGCGTCTGGAAGTGAGTATGAGGTTACAATGGAAATGGTAGCTCTATTAGATGCTTTTGCTAAGAATAAAAAGTTAGACGAACTTTGGCTCAGAGCTATGCAACTTCACATGGAGAGTATGAAGTGATAGCGGGCGTATATTCATGCCCTATATGCGGAGAGCTAATTCTCTATGACAATGAGAATGATAAGGGGCTAATCATTATCAGGACTAAACGGCGTTCAACCGTTTTAGTACATAAATCATGTTATCAAAATAACTTAAACAAGAGAGGAGACCAATCAAATGAACACTAAGAACGCTAAGAAATCAAACAAGAAAGAGGGAGCTGAGCGCACGTTCGCGAATATCCAGAGCTACTCTGTTGACAATGTAAGAGTTGTCGAGGGTAAGAACGGAGACATTGTCTTTTTCACTCTGATAGTTAACGACGTATCAATCTACAACTGCCGCGTAGCTACTGGCAAGAACGGCGACTTTATCTCGTTTCCTCAGTATAAGGGAACTAACGGCAACTATTATAATAATGTCTACGTATCGCTTTCCGACGAGGACACTTCTAAGATACTTGCGGACATACAGAAAGCCATTGACAATATGTAAGGTCGTTTATACCAACTTTGGTTAGGAATTTATCACACAATAAGGGCGGGCAGAAATGCCCGCCTTAATTTAAAGGGAGATTGAAATGATAAGAATTAATTTTACAAACGTAATATGCAAAAACTGTGAGGGCTTCGCGGGATTTGCCGAGAAGTCAAAACACCAAGACAAGTATAAATTATACTGTTCGGAATGTAGGAAATTTATTAAATTTGCATCTACTGAGCAGAAAGTGATAATAAAAGCGCGTGAAGCGTATGTGAGGGAGCATGGCGAATAAATTCTATTTAGATAATGGCTTTTTAGATATTCCAGAGGTCGAACGATACGCAGATAAGCATGATGTCAATTACATTCTGATTATCGGCAAGAGACAAGTTGGTAAGACTTACGGCGTACTAAAGTTAATGCTAGATACTAATAAGACATTCGTACTGATGAGGCGGACTGCTAAAGAACTGGGACTTATTGCAAAGGGCTTTAACTCTCCATTCGAAGCTATTGACGGCTATGAGAGGAGAGTAACGCTTTCTGGCTCAGCCGACGATACCACAATGCAAATGACACTTCTAGACAATTCAGACCCAGACGACAAACACTCACATAATATCGGTCTGGCGGTTGCTCTTAGTACAGTCGCATCTATAAGGGGCTTTAATGGAAAGCCCTACACAGATTTAGTCTATGACGAATGTATTCCAGAGAGTCACGTCTACAAGATACCCAGAGAGGACGAGGCTTTTAATAACGCTTACATGACTATCAACGGCAACAGAGAGCTTTTAGGAATGAGAGCACTAAGGTGTTGGCTACTTGCCAACTCTAACCGCTTGGACTGTGCAATATTAAAAGCTCTAAATCTTACGGACGTAGTCGAGAAAATGAGCGTAAACGGCGAAGAGTTTAGACTGTTAAAAGAGCGGGGCATTTTAATATTCATGCCTACGTCCAAAGAGATAACAGACAAACACAAACAGTCAGCGATTTTCCGAGCAATAGGAACTGACAACAGTTTCGCTAAAATGGCTCTGGATAATGAGTTTTCACATAATGACTTTACAGACGTAGGGCGCGAAGAGTTCAACCAGTATAAACTACTTTGTAATATCGACATAGGGCTTTGCGAGGGGCTCGCTCTAATGAAGCATAAGAGCAGACCAAAATTATATGTATGTGAGCAGTATTATTTTGGTAATGACGTACCGACGTATAACGGACAAGAATACGGACGTAATAAATTCATTAAAGACTATCCGAACGTGCGCGCATACTACCTTAGAGGTAAAATGAAATTCCAAAATGCAACTTTAAAATATGAATTTCTTGCATATATGAAGTTAATTTAATATCATAATATCGTAGCGTAGTTTAAAAAGAGCCGACTCAAACTAGCGGAACTAGTGGCTCATAGGTGGAGACCGATACATTTTAGACTACGCTACCACTTTATAACAAGAAAAGAGAGGGATAATATTATGGGACTTACTAACGACGAAGCTATGACACTGGCAAAGCAGGGTTTTACTGCTGACGAGATTAGAGCTCTCGGTTGGAGTGCGACAGCTCCAGAAGAAAAGCCAGAGGAAAAGTCAAAGGAAACTAATGACGATCAAAAATCAAAAGCTGCAAAATCTGAAAATGCAGACCCAGAGCCAGATACTAAAGACAACGTATCGGAAACTCTTAAAACATTAACTGATACAGTTAATTCTCTTACAGAGACAGTCAAAGCCATGCAAGAGAATAACCAGAAAACCGCTAGAAAATCCAAGAATGAAAACGCTCCGAAGTCGGCGGACGAAGTCATTAAGGGTTTTATAGAAAATATGTAAAGGGGGCGATAGAGGCGCTACATAGACCAGTGCCAATATGCAAAAGCATATTGTACGGACTCGAAATAGCATTTGTAATAATCATTATAATTATTGCTTTACTTCTATCAACCTACAATAAAACGAAAGGGGAAAATGAAATGAGTGTTAATTCACTTACTTTTGAACAGTCGGCGGCTTTTCTTATGGATATGTATGAAGAAGCCACTGGCAAGGACTCTACAATTCAAGTCGTAGACACTGGCACGTTTACCACTGTGGCGACTACGCTTCTCCAACTCGGGTATGACCCGATAATTTCGGCTATAACACAAGTTCTTGATAAGTCGATTTACTCCATACGTCCCTACTCAATGAAATTCAGAAGTATCAACGTAGACGAGTCAAAGTGGGGCGCAATCACAAGAAAGATTAACTATCTTGATAGCGACCTCGACGCCGCAGACCAGAGACTTGCTCTTGTAGACGGACAGAGCATTGACCAGTACAAAGTTAAAAAGCCAAAGGTACTCCAGACAAACTTCTACGGAGCTACTCAGTATCAAGACCATATCACTATCTTTAGAGACCAGTTAGACTCAGCTATGAGAGACCCCGCAGAGTTTGGACGCTTTATGGCGGGCGTTATGCAGAATATGGCTGACAAGCTCACTCAGATTGCAGAGGGCGAAGCAAGGGGCGTGCTCGCTAACTTCATTACTGGTAAATTTGCACTCGAGGATAACTGTATCAACGTATTACAGGCATATTACGACCAGACTGGTACAGAGCTTTCTCCAAGCACAATGTATAATCAGGAGAACTATCCCGCGTTTATACGTTGGCTTTATTCCTTTGTAAACGACCTCACTGACTTTATGGCTGAGAGAAGCTATAACTACCATGTAAACTTGACGGGTAAACCAATTCCGAGACATACGCCCGCTATTTTCCTCAGAAGTCGGATCGTAGCCATGTCGT
>JAZQXF010000025.1:0-7442 GCA_045632725.1 Candidatus Nanosyncoccus sp. | reverse complement strand
TAGCTGATTAATGCTATCTACGGCGATTTGCGCGAAGGTCTTACCATCGACTTGAAGCACGATAGGCTGACTTCCTTGCTTCTCGTTAAGCATTTCAGCAATTCTATCTAACCATTCAGTATTCTTTTCTAATGGAACAATAGCCTCTGCGCCATCTTCGCCCAGGCCGCCTAATCCATCACCCATACCGAATAGTGTAGGTTCATCAAAAACGCCACCTTTTGCGTACCAGGAGATACCCAAGCGAGGAATAGAACCCTTTAACAAGTCTCCAACCTTCCAACCAGAAGGAGAAATAGAGAAGTGCGGCATTGGGATTTTAGGCCACTCAAATTTGAAATTAAAGAAGCCCTTAATAGCATCAATAACGCCTTTAACGGTATCGCGTGCGTTTTCAATTTTATTTTTAATTCCATTCTTCAAAGCCTCGAAGATATTAATAACTGCGTCTTTGGCAGCGCCAAAATCGCCAGTAAAAATAGCTTTAATCAACTTCAAAGTATTAGAAATAACTTCCTTCGCAGTGTTAATTTTATTTTGAATTCCAGTTTTAATTCCTTCAAAAATGTTGAGAACAATATCCTTCGCCATTTGAATGTAATTTCTCATAGTCTCTTTAATAGAATTAAAGATAGAAGTAATCACGTTCCAAATGGTATTAGCAATAGAAGTAATTCTATTCCACATATTTGTAAAGAATTGAATAACCGCATCAACGGCAACAGAAACAGCGTTCTTAATAGCATCCCAGGTTTTCTGTGTAACCTCTTTGATTTCATCCCAATGTTTAATAACAACTACGATGATAGCAACCAGGGCCGCAATAGCAGCAACAATAGCCAACACAATCCAAGTAATTGGTGAAGCCATCATAACTGCGTTAACAATACCCATAGCAGTAGAGAATACGCCAAGAGCAACAGCAGTAGCAGTAATAACGATAGCCAAAGTGCTAACTAAATCCCAGTGGTCAGCAATCCAAGTAATAACCTTACCAATAGCATCACCAACGCCGCTTAAAGCCTCGGTAATCTGTGGTAGATAATTGGTTGCGAAATCCTGGATATAAGGTGTTAATTGCGCTAAAATATCTGCGCCTAACTGGGTAAGCGCAGTATTAATAGGCTGAACTGCTTCTCCAACAGCCGCCATACTGGCCTCTAACTGGGCTTGTGCTTCGTTTTGTGCCAGAATAGCTGCGGCGTTCTCTTCATAAGAAGCGGCAGCATCACTATAAATACCATTAAGTGTTTCACGAATAAGAGCCTCACGCTCTGCTTCTGTATTACAAGCATCCAACTGTGCCTGGAATGCTTCTTCGTTAATACCCGCCCAATTCAACGCATCGGCCAAAGAGCCAGTTAATTGGCCTACCTTTGCGGTTTCATTAGCGGCCTCGGTTAATCCTTCAATCGGCAAACTATCGCCAAAAGTAGCATAAACACCTTGGCAAATGGTTGTCCATTGTGATAAGTCTGCTTGATTAGTTGTTAGTTTTGCTAAATGGTTTGCGGCCTCTACGGCTACATCGCCATCACCTAAAACTCGATACAACTCATTATATGTGGTTTTCGCCTGGGCTGCTGTACTTCCCGCACTTTCAAATGCGGTATTCAGTTTGGCCTGGGCCGTTCTATATTCCATCGTTGAAGAACTTAAAGATAAAATAGCGGTTGCCGCACCTGCGATAGCTGCGCCCGCTACGGCTAATCCCTTTTTGGCTGCGTCTCCAACCTTTTGGAATTCATCATTGAATTCAGTTAGGGCTTTTTCGCCTTCTTCGCCAAAGTTATCAATTAGCCTTTTGCCTTCCTTGACGCTCTTTTTAAGCTTGTCAATTTCAGCAGAAATTATAACTTTTAATTCTTCGTTCATTCTTTAACACTCGCCTCCTTAAATCTCTTATTGAAAGTGTCAGCGAATTGTTTAAATCTTAAAGCGGATAATTCATGTTTTTTTGCTTGTTTCTTCTCTTCTATGTCAGCAGAATCAAATAAAGTGGGATATACTTCTGCTATTGGCGGTATCTTATTATTACTATGATAAATGCGGGAAATGCTGCGCCCTATCAAGTCAGCTAATACATAGTCAAATGTTGCTCTTTGTTTAGCTTCATTCTCCATAATGCGCCGCTTGCTCTTTATCAATCGCTCTAATTCAGCCAGTGTCATATTCCAGAACTCTTGTTCTGTTATCCCATAGTCGAGCGAATTATCTAACCATTTATAAACGAACGATGAAAATAACATTGGAGAAGATTTTTCTTCTCCATCAATTAGTTTTTTTCAACTTTACCTTCATTCTTGATCAATCCAGATACTTTATAGATTTCTACAATAACTGCTAAAAAGTCGGTCATTGTATGCTCTTCCAGGTAAGCATCGAAGATGTTATAAGCATCGTCTAGTGTGATACCGTGGTTAAGCTGCTGCAAAGAACAGTATAGGATTTGAACCATAGTAGTAATAGTAGGCATAGTATCGCCGTTACCGAAAATAGTTAGCGGATTACAACCCAATACTTTTTCAAGCATTACGGTCTGGCGAGTGCTTAAACGCAACTTGTAATCTTTATTACCCGCGCTAAAATCAACATACATCATATTTAATTACCTCTCTTTTTTTATATAGTGAAGGAGAGGAAGGAGAGTAAAACCTCTCCCTCACTCCCTAATTAGGGATTAAGCCCAAAGCATTTCGCTATCAGGCTTAACAGACAAAGTATAAGTTAAAGCAGCGTTAACACCAACGCCATCCAACTTAACAGAAGCAGTACCAGTGAAGCTGCAAGTTACGCCATCTGGTAACTCAACCTGCCAACCAGTACTATCTTTTAGAGCAACCAAAGTATTGAACTGCTCTTTTGCGTATAAGAACTTGAAAGCCAAACTATCGCCATAGTTCAGAATGCCATCAGTGTACATATGAGCGGCATCGGCCAAAGTAGTGATCTCAATAGCCTCGGCAGTACCACCTAACTCGGGGATTTCCTGCAAATCGGTTAATTCAGTATAATTTTCAGCATTTTTTGCTTTATAAGAAAGCTTAATACCCTTTGAAATAACAGCCATTATTCTTTACCTCCATCGAATTCCTCACGGGCCAAAGCCTCGTAAGTCATAATTTTTTGAATCATTGTGCTTGCGTTATCGTATAATTCGCGAGAAGCAGTTCTCTTAAATCCAATAGGACGCAAAGCATTATCAACTTCTACTGCGTATTTTTGAATTAACGCAATATCATTAGCCCACACTTTAACTTGATAAGTTATACGGCTATAACCCAAAGTAGCACCTACAATGTCTGTAAGCGCATAGTTATTGATCTCCATATAACTAATACAAGGAGTGGCAGTTCCAGAAGTCAAACGCATCTCGTAGTCTGTGGGTAGGACTGTTTCGAGTGCTTCAACTAACTTGCCGTGGTAATCAATCATTAGATAAAGCCTCCTTGAATATCTCGAAAATTCGTTCTCTATTTTCGTCTAATGCAGGTCGCATAAAAGGTTGCGGATGTTGACCGCTTGTAGTGTGCCATTCGCCTTCATCGTCCTGGTAGTGCCAGGGAACATCTTGGCGGCCACCGCCATCTTCTGCGAATAAGCCAGTTCCATACTCAACATACGGCGCATATTCGAGGGGCGTGAACACGACGCCAATAACTTCATCGCCATCCTCTTCAATTTTGCTTGTAATGCTTCGTCTTAACTCGCCTACACCCTTTGGGGCGTTTTCCTTCGCAGATCGTTCTACAAGTGCGCAAGCCTTTTGTAATGCTGCTACATACTTTTCAGCACTACCTACATTATCAATTGCGGCCAGGACTTCATCTAATCCTTCAATACGAATACTCATATCTTTTTAAGGTAAACTACCTTATATCTTCCTCTTGGATTTACATACAGAACCTTTAACTTTTCAGTTCCGTACTTAATAACATAGCTATCATCAACGTTAGCCATAGTTAAGCCAACATAATTACAATCAGCGTAGTTAACGTTATCCTGGACGCTTTGAGAACTAATATTAATTGCCATTTTAATTTGGCCTTTTACCTCTTCATCGAGTTTCTTTTGGCCATAAGCATTCTTTTCTCCAAAAGTAAAGTAATCGTAAGTCTTTAAATCTGCGGCAATCATACAAATCTCACCTTACGCTTCCCTCTCAAAATAGCTTGAATATCTTCTGGATAACCATCTATGTAAGTTTCGCTTACACCGCTATAACTCTGTGAAGCTAATCCTTCTGTGTGAATGCGGTTAAGTTTAATTACGGCGATACGTTCAGCGCATAATTCCATAACGGCATCTAAATCGCGCTTACAGTAAGCCTCAACTTCTGCCAAAGCCAGTTTCAGCGCCAGACTAATCTGCGCGTCAGTGTAATTGGCTGCGGCATCGCCTAACATCAATTTGATTTCTTCAATCATGAGGAAACCTCCTTACTACTACTTGGGGGCATTAAGCCCCCAAAGTAAGATTTAATTAGCCGATAGAGAACTTAACGGCCTTGGTAGCATCGGTCAAAGCAACCAAAGCAACCTTACGAACCCAGTAAGAGTTATTACGATGGTCAGCATCGCGCTCATACTCGGTTTCAGTATCTTTCTTAATGAACAGGGTAACAGCATCCTTGGTAGCCATATAGCCCTTGTTAGCGGGAACAGCCTTGGTTACGATAACAGGAACACCTGCAACAGAACCGATATAACCAGTACGAACGAAGCCCTCGGAATAGCTCAAATCTTCACGAAGAGCCTTACGGAAAGCAGCCTTATCAGCAGGGCTGATCAACAGGAATAAGCCATCTTCATTTTCCAGGTTCATCTTTGCAATACCGTCAACAACAGCATCGAAAGACCAAGCAGCTGCGGTCTGCTCCAAAGTAGCCTTCTCTAACTCTGCGATAGCATCAGCAGTGAAAGCGTTAATCATCTTGTCAGCAGAGTGAGCCAAGCCAGTGTCAACAACCATAGGATCGGTCATTTCCTGCTCGTCATAGAAAGCGAACTTACCCTGGTAAGTGCCAACTTCGTACTCAACAGGCTCGAAAGAAACTTCGATAGAGCCAGTGTTACCTTCGCCCATAGCCAACTTCTCGATTTCACCAGTAGAAGTGTAAACATTAACAACTTTCTTCATGCCTGCTTCTGCGGCCAGGGAGTTGTCGATAGTCATGTAGTTATTCAAATTAACCTGGGTAGCCAGGATATCATTAACCTTGTTGCTTAAAACAACGTTCTCATAAACTTTATGTGCCATTATAAATTACCTCCAATAGAATTAAGAATTATACATTTGTGCGTATAACTCTGGATTAGTCTTTTTTAATTGGGTAAGTTCTGCCAAAGACATTTTAGATTTGTCTTTGTTAGTAACAGTAGCAGCGCCGCCATTACCCTTTGGTGCGCTACCTGCTAAACGCTTCTCAACCTCTGCTTTAACAGCAGCCTTGAAAAGCTTATCTAATTTATCAATGTTAGCTTGGGAAGCCTCGATATCATCATTGATCGCTACAATGTCAGCGAATTCAGCGGATAGACCACGAGAACTCAACACGCTCTTTAACTCACTACGATTACGCTCAATATGGAACTGCGCTAACTGCTCTTCCAATTCAGCAATTCTGTCATCTTTTTCAGCCTTGGCTCTTTCATCGTCATCCAACTTTGATAATGAAATCTGCTTCTCATACTTCTTCTGTTGGGTTTTTAAAGCCTGTGAAACGCGCTTATCGGTTTCACTCTGGATAAGTGCTAAAACTTCCTCTTGTGTGTAAGTCTTAACCTCTTCTGCGGGAGTTGCGCCCTCTCCGCCTTCAACAACGTTGTTAATAATCTCTTCTGCCATAAAATTACCTCCACGAGTTCCGCAGTTAGCATCGGCTAACCGGCCCTCAAAAAAATATTTAGTTGTTAGTTATCGCCCAACCCCTACTGAATGGCAAGGTTTATTCAACTACGGGAACAATACAGCATTTACAGTTTGGATGGAACGGCGGGGCATTCTTCCCTTCCCGCATTTCCGCAAACAAAAATCTTTTTCCGTTTAACTCGTGACAATCGACACCGTGATTACCGCAGCTATCGTCATCGTTTCCCAGGATCTCATATTCTGTTAAACCGTAATCTTGATAGCGTTGTTTAGCTGCTTGTGTCTGGATGTGCGCCATTTCAGTTCTAACCAAAGTGTCAGCCCTGGAATAACTCACGCCAAAACGTTCCATAAGTTGGTGTTTTAATTGGGTAGTCTTTTTACCTGCGACTACGCAATCAATTAAACTTTCATTTAGGGTATCTTGAAGCTTCGTAATGTTTTCCCATATACGCGAACTCCAACTCTTTCCATCAGCACACCAAATCTGGTTTATCATCTGTAATGCGGCCTCTGTGCTAATGGTTGAATACGCCGCTCCACCTGGAATTCCAAAAGAGTAGTAAACATCGAAGAAGTGGAGTTCAAAGCGTTTGCTTAACAATAAAGCTTGCTTATCGCCCAACTTCTTCAACTCTTCTGCTAACTGGCGTTGTGCTTGCCAGTATTTATCTAATTTGTATAGGTCAGCAGGTGTAGGCGTTTTTCCCTCTTCTACACTTAAAAGAAGTTTATTATAGGTTGATTCAAAATCGTCCAAAACTTTTTTCATTGTAGTTTGGTAATATTTCGTTAACTGTTTTTCAACCGCTTTAACATTGGTATCAGTTAATTTGTTTTGGGCCTTAATCACTCTGTCTAACCAATAACTCATTCTTCAACTTCCTCTTCTGTGTCAGTAGTTCCAAAAGCACCAAAGCCATAGACTTCCATATTGTGCGCTTTTTGCTCTTCTACTAATTCCAGTTCCTCGTTAACATCATCAATGAATGGTAACTGGCTTAACAATGTAGCATCGGAAACAGAACCCTTCAAAGAGTTAATCATATTGATAGTTGCAGTAATATCTTCTGGAATATTGCGCTTGAAGTCGATATTAATATCTCTAAATACTTCCTCGCCATATTTCAAAGTAGCAATACCGCAGATAATCTCAATACGTCTCTGTAAAGCCTTCTTCATTTCTGCTTCAATCTTACCTGCGCGAGTTTCCATTCCAGTTAAGCGATACTTAATAGCAATTCCAGAAGAAACACCACCTACAAAACTTTCGCTTGAAAAGTCTGGGCATTGTGCTACACGATAAATGCTATCGTGGCAACGCTTCAAGATGTTTTCAACTTGTGCGTCAGTTGCGGTCTTTGTTAACCAGTAAGCTTTTGCGCCCTCTGGTATTAGCATTACACGGTTAGATTTCATCGCCTGGATTTCATCTTCCTCTGCGTCAGCGCCTTCAAGAATTAAATAAGCATCGCAGAATGCGCTATAATCATCGACTTCTGCGCTTAATAGCTCGTTTACGCTATCTTGTAATCCAATCACGCAATCAAAAATGCTCTTCTCGTCTGGTA
>JAZQXF010000024.1:0-6790 GCA_045632725.1 Candidatus Nanosyncoccus sp. | reverse complement strand
TGGCTCCACTTTATGTATCTGAGGAAGATATTCCAGAAGATGTGCGCGCGGCAAAGATTAAAGAGCTAGAGGCAAATTTCAAAGGCCCAGAAAACATGAAAGAGAAGATTCTCGAAGGCCAAGTGAAAAAGGCTTTTGCTGATAAAGTTTTGATGAATCAGCCATATATTTTAGATGATTCAAAGACCGTAGAGCAATTTATTAAGGAAGCGATTGCCAAAACTGGTGAAAATATCACAGTGAAGCAATTCAAGCGCATTGAGCTTGGTGTAACCGAGTAAAATAACGCTTTACGCAGAAATGACCTCTCTTAGGAGGGGTTATTTTTTACGATAATTATTGTGCCTGGCAGGTCCTGTCCTCGCATTTTCCCCCAAGCTCGGCCACCCGCCAGAGGCAATGAATCATGTAATATTGTATATATGTTTCATATTCACTACATATTGGAAGCTCCGTGATATGATAGGTCATAAACCAAAAGACCTTTTCAGAGCATAATGAGATTTAGACCAGATTTGTTTGGCGTAATTTATACAACTTAGCAATGAAAAAATGTCCCTAGTGAACGAAGTGAACGGCTAAAGACATTTTTTCTTGCCCTACGTTGTATAAATTACAAGCCAAACAAGTCCAAGCTCTGAAAAGGTCTTTTGATTTATGACTTATCATATCACGTAGCTTCCGAGATGTAGTGAATATAAAACGAACAAAAAAGCCGAGACATCGGCTTCTGTTTTTACTCAGTGGTGCCCGAGATGGGACTTGAACCCATATGGATTTCTCCATTCGATTTTAAGTCGAACGCGTATACCAATTCCGCCACTCGGGCACATTTATATTTTACCACATTCTCTAATATTTTTACAGCCCCATCAGCCACCCTCTTATCAGCCAATATATTGCCACCATCAATATTCCAATTATCCCAGACCACCCCGCCACACCCATTTCTTGCTTATTTTTTAATTTATAATATATAGCTACAGTAGCCCCAATTACCCCAAAAAATACCGCCAATATTAAACATATTTCGCCCACCCAGCCAGGAATTTCCAGTATCATGCCAGCAAGCCCAAGCTTATTTACCGTACTCACTATGCCACCCAAATCCGCAATAATCATCAGTACTATCCCCACTGGTGCCAAAATTACACTCCATGTACTTAGCTTCTCTGCCTTAGCCATTATTAATCTGCTATCACTAGACCACCCCTTAACTTTGCCCCGATTCGGGCCAAGATAAGCTAGGCTCAATGCATCCGGCTTCACCCCATTCATTGCTTGCCGAGCTTTCTCTTTTTCGGCTTCTATCCGCTTCGATTTTACCCACTCATTTTCAGTTTCTTTGTCAGCCATATCTATTCATTCAAATAATTAATCGCCGCCCCTGCCGCTACGGCACCATCCGCCGCTGCTGTCACTAGCTGCCGCACATTCTTCGTTCTACAATCCCCCGCCGCAAATACGCCATCACAAGAAGTCTTACAGCTCTCATCCGCCTCGATATAACCTTTTTCATCTAGCTTTACCAATTCCGAAAATTTACTAGTCGCCGGCTTTTTCCCTACCGCTGCAAAAACTCCAGCCACTTCTATTACTCGCCCATCTTCCAACTTTAATCCTTCAACTTTTGCCTCGCCCAATATTTCCACCGGCCGATTTTTCAAAACAAATTCTACATTATCTTTTGCCCGCACTTTTTCCACAAGAGCCATATCGCCCCTAAAACTATCCCGCCGATGTACTAGATAAATTCTTCTTGCAATGTCACTTAGATATAATGCATCGTATAGTGCCGTATTTCCTCCGCCGATCACCGCTACATCCTTACCGTTAAATAGCGCCCCATCACAAGTTGCGCAATAGCTTATTCCCAAGCCAACCAGTTTCTCTTCACGAGGTAAACCTAGTTTTTTGTCTTCTGTACCCACTGCTAATATTACTGTTTTAGCCAAATAATCATTGTCTTCTGTCTTTACCAGAAAACCATCATCTCTCTTCTCAATTCTTGCTACCTCTTCAAATTCCACCTCTGCACCAAGCTTCAAAACTTGCTGATAAACATCCCTCGTTAAATCTGCCCCGCTTATTCCAAAATCCCCTGGCCAGTTCTCAATTCTCAGGGTCCCCACAATCTGTCCACCCTGCACTTTTCCTTCCAAGACTAATACTGTTTTTCCAGCTCTTCGCGCGTAAATCGCCGCAGTCATCCCCGCTATTCCTGCACCCACGATAATTACATCTATCATAGATATATTATATCATAATAAACTTTTTAAGACCTACTAGGGTACAATAACTATACTTTATTAATAACGGGGATTACAATCGGCGTATGCCCAGTCGCATCAAACAAAATATGTGTAATATCTTCTTTGATTTCTTCCTTTAATACCTTCATCTCTGGATCCGTAGCGATCGACTTGTCAGTCTTCTGGCGCAAATAATGCCGAATCTTTCCTATTAGCTCTTCGCTGTTATCTAGATAGATAAACGCTCGCGACACGATGTCTGGTGTCTTCATCAAATGCCCAGTCTTCTTACTTAAAGTTAGGATAATCACAAAAATCCCCTCACGCGAAATATGGATTCTATCTTTTACTACCGCCTCATGCACTAACTGATCCGCATCATCATATAATTTATTACCAACATGGATCCTCCCGCACTTGCGTATCCTCTTATCCTTGGTTAGCTCCACCACATCGCCATCATCTGCAATCATAATTCTCTCACGCGGAATACCTATTACATTCTCGGCCATCTCGGCATTATGCTCTAGCATGTAAAACTCACCGTGATATGGCATATAATTCTTTGGATGCAGGCGTGTTACAAATTCCACATGATCTTCATAATATGCATGCCCCGATAAATGCAGCGGCCCAATATTAGTAAGATGAGTCTTACCATTCTGAATCACTTGCGCACCCTCACGTAGTAGTCCATCCACAGTATTCACCACGTGTGGCTCATTGCCGGGGATAGGATTGGATGAAAACACAATCGTATCTGTCGACTTAATTTTAATGAATTTATGCGCCCCAGTCACCATTCGGTTAAGCACCGCATTTAATTCACCTTGAGAGCCAGTACACACGATACACACTTTATCATCTGGCAATTTGATAATATCTTCCATTTTTACAATGGTGTCTTTTGGCACCTTAATTGCCTTCGCCCGCAGAGCCACCTCAACATTGTTAATCATGGAAATTCCCGAAAATGCCACCTTGCGCCCCCGTTTAGCTGCCTCCATCAATATTAATTCAATCCTCGAGATCTGCGATGAAAAACACGAAATAATCACTCTACCACTAGCGTAGTGATCCATCACCTTACCTAAGCTTTCACCCACATCATACTCAGAATGCGGATGCCGCCCCGGTGAATCTATATTAGTAGATTCATTTAGCATCAAATCAATGCCCTCTTTCGCTACAATTTCATCGATTCTTTCATAATCTGTCTGCGTGCTCATCGGCCGCTCCTCGTGCCTCCAGTCACCAGATAGATATATTAAACCATTTGGTGTCCGCACCACTATCGCAGCATTACCAGGAATAGAATGTAGTGTATGAATAAATTCTACGCTAAAATGTTCACTCACCTTAATCTTTTCATGCTTAAATGGATCCACTACCTGGTAATTCAAATCTGGCACATCATCTAGCTCACTCATTTGCTTTTTTATCATGCCAATCGTAAAATCAGTCCCATAAATAGGAGTTAAGGGATTAAACTTTGGCAAAAGATGCCTACACGCCCCAATATGATCAAGATGCGCGTGCGTAAAACATATCGCCTTCACCTTGTCGCGATTATCTTCTAGATATTTAATATCCGGAATCATATAATTCACCCCAGGGTAATCTTCCCCCGCAAACAATACCCCCATATCTACTACAATCATCTCTGACTTATATTCAATCAAAGTCATATTCTTACCGATACCAAATTCACCAAGCCCGCCAATCGGGATCACTCTTACCGCCTCTGGGTCTGGCCGCGCCGCCTTTAGCTGCGCATTTGTAACCTGTGCACCGCCATAGCCATTGTAGCGCGACTTATCCACCGGCACCCCTATAATATGCTGCGTAGCCTGCGCGTTTACATCTTGGGATAACATTCTCTGGTGATGCACCATCTCGCCTTTGCGCACACTTACAGACAAGTTTACCTTGCGTTTCTCCGCTTCGATCTTTTCTGCTGCCTTTTTACTGGTTTTTGGCGCCTTTACATTAGCATTTTTGCCCTCAGAAGCCTTTTTTTGCCCTTTTGCGGGGCTTTTAGCCCGTTTGGCGGTATTACCCACCAATTTTGCATCCTTGCCTCCTGGGGCAAAATTTGAGTTAAAATTGCGATTTTGCGACATTTCAAATTGCTTCTTTATATCCGGCAGCCGCTCAGCCCTAGACTTTAAGAGCCGTGCACGACGCTCCTCTTCTTTTAGATTCATAATTTTCCTTTTTATTACAAGTAAATTCTATTTGTTACCTCAATTATACCAAACCTCTTGCACTTTTTCAAGTTTTTTGATATAATAAAGATATACAGATTTGACCGACCTTTGAGATAAGGGCGGTTTTTTAGTTTAATTAATATAATTACATTTTAAAAACCAAGTTCTATAAATCTTTAAATCTTCCACGAGTTGCGCTCATCGCTCTATCGAATGGGGTCTGGAGCCTGGCAAAGCGAGGATTAGTGCCGAAACCCCTGTGGCGACAGGGGTTTCGGATGCGCCCCGAGAGAGAGTGTGAGCGCCAACTTTTAAGAAAAACTAAAGATTTTAGAAAAACATAGTTTTTAAAATCTATTACAGAAAGGAAACATGGAAAATCTAGATCTCAAGCAAATGTCTGCCATGGTTGATATTATTGCTGAAGAAAAAGGCTTACCAAAAGAAACAGTTCTAAATGTAATCGAACAAGCCATCGCCGCCGCTTGGCGCAAGGACAATGGCGATCGCGAAATGAACGTTCGCGCCGTATTAAATACTCAATCCGGCGAAGCTGATGTCTATGTCGCTAGGGAAGTTATCGAAGATGGCGTAGGATACAATCCCTCCACCGAAATCCCTCTAGCCGATGCATTAGAGCACAATAAAGATGCTAAGATAGGCGATATTGTCGAAGACGAGCATAAAGTTACCAGTTTTGGCCGCGTAGCTGCTATGACCGCCAAACAGGTGGTAGTACAACGCCTCCGCGAAGCCGAAAATGAAGCCGTTCTTACTGCTTTTGAAGATAAAATTGGCACTATCGTTACCGGCACCGTTGCCCGCGTTGAACCAAAGCTAGTCCGCATAGATCTTGGTCGAGCCTCGGGTATTATGCCTCGCTCCGAACAGATCGATGGCGAATATTACACTGTCGGTAGCCGTATTAAAGTTTATATCAAGAATATTGAGCGCGGCGAACGTGGCGCACAGCTCATTCTTTCTCGCGGCAGCGCAGAATTTATTGAATGTTTGTTCCGCCAGGAAGTCCCTGAGCTAGAAAACGGCACTGTCGAAATCCGTGGCATCGCCCGTGAGGCTGGTCGCCGCACCAAGATCGCCGTAATGTCTACTGTTCCCGGCATTGATCCAGTCGGTACCTTCGTTGGTGGCCGTGGTATTCGTGTTCAAGCTGTTATGAATGAAATCGGCGAAAAAGAGAAAATCGATGTCATCAACTGGAGCGACAATGCCTCCGAATACATTCGCGAAGCTCTTAGCCCAGCTGAAGTTAACAAGGTAGAGATAGATGGCAAGAAAGCCAAAGTCTATGTCTCTGAAGATCAGCAATCTATCGCCATCGGCAAGCAAGGCCAGAATGTCCGCTTAGCCTCCAAACTTACTGGCTTTGATATCGACATAGAGCTCACCAAAGCTACTGCCAAGAAAAAGAAGAAGAACGTCGAAGATTCCCTACTCTCCGCCATTGAAGAGACCACAGAGGATACAACACCCGCATCGGCAGAGTAGAATATCTTGATACTCCATCGTAAAAGAGACCTCTATGGTCTCTTTTATGATCTTTATAGTATGAAGCCTCCTTAATAGGCCATGGCTTCTATCACCATTACACTACTCCTAGTACTGGACCGGATAGTCCTAGTCAGCTTTCCTCCAATTACTCCTATGCTTCCTTTGGGAGGAGTGGAGGGTATTTCTGTTTGCTCTCTCCGAGCGTCCGGAGCTCCGGTGGTGTCGGTGTGTTCCATGTGCATCCGACTGGATCCTCCAACTACACTCAGACTTTCTGGTCGCATGCTCTCCGCCCCACCATCTCCCCTCCGTATATTTAAATAATGATATTTTAGAATTTCTTATTCTCCACCAACGAATTTAGAAGGTTAAATATTCTTTATAATAATAACCTTACTACTAATGCTGCTAACCTTATGCAGGCTCCCCTTTATTTGGCGAGGAGCGGGCGTATCAATAGTGGGGCACTTTATGATGCAAGCGGCGGCCTCTACTGGTCTAGCACAGTCAATAATTCAGAGCTCGCTCGCGTCCTGCTCTTCCATTCTAGCTATGTCGATCCCAAGATCAGCATCGGCCGATACTACGGTTTCAACATCCGCTGTGTTCTGCGAGAGTCCAAGTTGCCTTTGTTTCTATCTAACATATTGAAGTTTAGAAGTTCTAAGTAAAATGGCCTCTAGCGGGAGAGACAACGTACAGACCACCCGTAGCTACGGTAGTCGCGACTCGCTGGGTACAGATCCGTGGAATAGAAGTATAGGTAGTACGCGTAGGAGGAGGAACGGACCGTACTAGACCAGTAGTTGCCATTGC
>JAZQXF010000023.1:0-39146 GCA_045632725.1 Candidatus Nanosyncoccus sp. | reverse complement strand
TTGTATTTGTGCACCCCTATATGTTCCAGTTTTTACATTTGCACCATCATCAGAAGATTCATTAGCCACACTTATTACCTTTGTTTGATCTCCAGCGGACAGAATACTATATATACCATCTTCTGGGGTGTATTCGTCAATCTCGGTTATTTCCTTTATGTCATTTCTTGCCCCCCCAAACCAATCCTCAAAATAACTATAAAAATTCCTATTCCCATATGCCGAACAAGTATCCCCTGTCCCATATCCAGCCGCTAAAGCCGCCGCGTTTGGCTGATATGGTGTATATCTATATAGCGCCGAGGTAGCCAGCGAACGTATATTTACTACCGATCCACCACACCCGGAATTTGGATTATACTGTACATAATTCTCTCCTAGTGGATAATTTGTCCATCCACCATCTAATACTGTCCTAAATAGCGCCGCCGCATTCCTAATTTGATTCTTAAACCCATAATACTTAGATGAACATGCCGCCGTATCCGGACAACCATATCCGGTTGCTTTTCTATAATCATAATTATTCGGGATCGGATCCGTAATCATTCCTGTCTCTTTCTGTAGTAGCACTATTAATACTTGCGGATTTATTTTATAATCTTGTGCCGCCTGCCATATAATATGTGCCGCCGATTCACTATACTGAAAACCGATCTCACCATCATTGTTGCCAAACCTCTCTTCCGACAAACACACGAAATGCCCATTTTCATAGTGCCATGTCGCCCCGGAAAGGCCAGGATAGCTCGTTGTGCTGCATGGGTTCTTCGCGGTCAAAAACGCCTGAATATCCGCCTCACTCATCGAATTGTAATTCCCCATCTGATAATCCGATATTATATACCCCGGGTCAAACTTACTTAAGTCTGCCGCATCGGCATCTTCGCTACCTTTATATTTTGCTGTCAAAAATGCAAATACAAACACCGCCACAAACACTCCTAACACTACAGCCAAATTATTCCTTTTACTTTTAATTCTCATTATATTTCCACCTCCCCTTTTATCACTCCAGCTTTTTCGCCAGAGCTCAAACTAATTATTATTTCATACTGGCCGCCCAGTCCCCCCGCCGGCACATTAAAACCTTCGCAAGTCGCTGTCGCAGCCGACCCTACAATATTGGCTACATCACTATATATCACCCCATTCTGCACTAAGCTTAATTCACAAGTACCGTTCTCTAAATATTGATCTATGTTCACACGAATCATTAAGCTATCACCACTCACCCCAGCATAAGTTATTACACCAGTCAAATCATCTTGAGTATTTGGATCATCACCTTCATATTGTATTATTTCTTCTTTCCCCACGACCTTGTCCTCTTCTATCTTTGTATTCTCTTCACTCTTTTTATCTTCTTTATCCTGTTCTTTCTCTACCACACTCTGCCCCTCTACCAACTCACCTTCATCTTTATTCTTAAAATAACCATCCCATACCAAATAGCACACCACCGCAGCGGCCACAAAAAGCACCACCATTAACAACCAAAAAATCCATTTTTTATTGCCCCCTTTTCGTTTTTGTGCCATAAATTACAATACTCCTACTTTAATTATAAGCACTTCCGCTAATCTTGTAAACCCCTATTAAATCAAGAATTCAAATCTATCCCCAATATCTCTGCCGCCTGCGCCAAAATCTTCTTTTCATCATCAGTGCAATCCATCATCCGCACCTTAAACAATTCCACTGTCTCCTCGTGTTTATAATCCAAAACCTCCAAAGACCGTGCTGCACCAGGCACCTTTCTTAAAACACCTTTTTCCACCAAGTTTTCCACATGTTCAGCCACCGCCGACACACTCGCTAAGCCAAGTCCAGCCTGAATCTCCCGATAGGATGGCGAATATCCATTCTCCTCTGTAAAATCTTGTAAAAAATTCAAAACCGCTAATTGTTTTTTTGTTAACTTCACTGCCATTATGCTATAATTATAAACAATGGAAAAAAATAAATCAATTGATGGGCTATCTCCACGCCGCTCTAAAAAAACGACACCCAAAAGTACTCCTCCAAAAAAGGTCAAAAAATCCACCCCCAAAAAAGTAGCTACCACAATTCCTATTAAGACTCCTAGTGAGCTCAAAGTAACTCAGAAGCCTCAAGACACCAAATCTTCCATTAATCAGCCATCAACCGAAAGTATTACCGAAGATTTCTTAAGCCCCACTCAAGTCTTCGATTTTGATGAAAGAAGTGGTGAATTAAAGGCCACCAAAAATCTCAATGTTAAACCCAGCAAACAAAAAGTAAAGAAACCTATGTCTAAAACTCGCAAAATCATCATCTGGATTGTTATTATTATCATTCTTCTCATTATCGGTGGCACTACTTGGTTAGTCCTCTGGGGCAACGATATCATTGCTAAAATTACCGGCGGTCAAGGCAACATTCTTGATCTTGTTTTCACTAACGAAACTTACGAACCATTAAAGACCGATGAGAATGGCCGCACCAACATTCTTGCTTTTGGTACTAGTGGATACAATATGGAAGGCGATGAAGGCGAGGGTACCCACGATGGGGCCCAACTTACTGATTCTATCATGGTTATTAGCTTAGATCAGGAAACTGGTGATGCAGCCATGCTTTCACTTCCTCGCGATCTCAAAGCTTCCCCAACCTGTACCGCCACCGGCAAAATTAATGAAGTCTATTGGTGCAACAATATGTATGGCGACAACGAGCAAGCCGGGGCTGAAGCTCTTATGGCTGAAGTCGGTGATATCTTGGGCATCGACTTCCAATATTACGCTCATATTAACTGGGGATCACTTGTTCAAATTGTCGACACCCTCGGTGGCATCAATATCACCCTAGATGAAGATATTACAGACTATTATTATACCGGTGCAGTCTTTGAGGCTGGCACCGAATACACCATCAATGGCGAGCAAGCCCTCGGCCTCGCCCGTGCACGCCATGGTACCCTTAGTGGTGACTTCTCTCGTGGTGCTAGTCAACAAAAAATTCTTATCGGCATCAAAGAAAAGATTCTCGAGAAAGATCTCTCTATTACAGACTTACTCAGCATAGCTTCTACTCTCGGCGATAATCTCCGCACCAACTTCTCTATTGAAGAAATCAAAACTCTAGCCCATTTATCTTCCGATCTCGACTTCGACAATATGCGCCAAGTTTCCCTTATCGAGCCAGAATACCTTGTTACCACTGGTACCATTAATGGTATATCCTATGTCTTACCAGTCGGAGGAGTCGGTTATTACACTAACATCCAAAACTATGTTGCAAAAATGTTTAGTAGCGATCCACGCAACTACGAAGATTACACTATCCTAGTTCTTAACGCTACGGAGATCCCAGGCCTCGCCTCCACCGAACAATCCACTCTCGAAAAAGAAGGCTACGACAATGTATATATAGATGACGCCCCAGAAGGCGAATACGAAAAAGGCTATACTCTCTACACCTTTACCAATACCGCCCATGGCACCCAAAAACTTCTAGAAGAAAAATACGGTCCATCCCAAATAATCGATACCACCCTCACCAACCTCCCCACCGATTACGATTTTATTGTCATTATTAATGATACAGAAATTTCAGACTAATTTTCAACTCGCAAACTTGATTTTACTATTCCGCTCATGTATAATATTTATTAATGAGTGGAGGACATATAAAAGTAAAACGTCGCCTAGAGCGCATTTGGTATCTTACTTCTACTGCTGGAGTTCTTCTAATACTAATATTTACAATTATATTAGTAGCCTTGCGTCTCTCTGGTTTTCAAATATTCACCATCACCTCTGGCTCTATGGAACCAGATTATCCAGTTGGTTCCCTTATTTATGTTGCCCCCACAAACATTGAAAATCTCCAAGCCGGCGATGTTATTACTTTCATGAACAATGAAAACACCATTGTCACCCATCGTATTTCCGAAGTCATCACCGAAACCATCGCCAACGAGCAAGTTGTCAAATTCCGCACCAAAGGTGATGCCAATTCATCTGCAGACAGTAAGCTCGTCCATTACAAAAATGTCATTGGCACGCCAGCCATTACTATTCCATTTCTAGGCTACATATCTTATTACCTCCAACATCCACCTGGGATTTATATCGCATTAATTATCGGCACATTCCTTATTTCCATAATCATCATCCCGAGTTTATTAAAACATAGAAGAAAGGAGCAACCGGTCAAAACAGAAGCTTAAGTCACACATTAAGTCTGCACTTTAATAGAAAGGAGGAAGATGAGAATAAAAATCCTTGTCTTATCCTTAGTGGTAACTGCTCTTTCAATTACACTATCTACGGCCAGTTTAGCATATCTTACCGATACCGACGAATCTATCGCTACTTTTACGGTTGGCAATGTTAGTATTCGTACCCTCACTGCTTCCATTGGTCGCACCCAGCAAATTAACGACGAAATTACAGGTGAACCAACCATCATCAACTACACCAATAATGACATCGTTACTAGTGCCGAAGATTACGCAACCTATCTTACAAATCACTGCACCAATATGTTAAGCGGAGATTTATCCACAGATACTTGCGCTAAAAATATCTTCGTTGAAAACACTGGTTTAACCAATGCGTATATTAGAGTCAGAATATTGGTTCCCAAAGAGTATGTTTCTGGAAATTCACCGGCAATTACACTAAACACAACTGCGACCGATGAATATATCAGAAATATCCCTACCGAAGCCAATGCTAATTGTACTAATCCAAACGATTCATCTACTTGCGCAGATTATGAATACATCTTTACCAGAATCAATCCATTATCTGCCCAACAAATGACCACTAATCCTGTTTTAGAATCAATTCAGTACAATATTACAGCATCCACCAGTCAACAAGGCGAGAATCCTGGCGAAACCATTTCGCCCACCCTCGACCTTACCTCTACTAATATTCGAGTTATTACTGAGGCCATCCAAGCACAAGGTTTTAGTGATGCCGTCGAAGCATTTACAAATTTTAATTAGTTTATCAAAAACAATAAAGGAGAAATTATATGAAAATCAATAAAAAAACCACCCTAGCTGTTTCTGGCGTTCTAGTTATTGGCGCTCTAGCTGCCACTCTTGGCACTATGTCCTACTTTACCGATACCGAATCTAAAACCAACGTATTTACTGTTGGCGATGTCAATATTACCCTACTTGATCAACAGCGCTATATTGACCCAGACACCGGTTGTAAAAGCCAAGATGCAAACCAACTTGTTGACTTCGACAATAATCAAGCCTTCCAACCACTCATTGGCCACGATGCTAATGGCGGCGTAGTAGAAAATGGCGTTCAGAGTGCCAAAAAAGATACTCTTTCCATGCCAGCACAATATGGTTGTGAATTTACCAACATCACCGCAAGAACTGGCTATGTCGACAATTATATCGATAAAATGGTAGCCGTTAAAAATGAGGGAGCTAATGAGGCTTATGTCCGTGTCTATCTCGCCATCCCAACCGCTTTACTAGACAGCGACCCAAGCGATGCCGACTTGTCTCAATCATTCAACCCACTTCACATCGGTAACGGCTCCGAGCCAGCTGGTACTACTACAGGTGCCGGCTTCATCTATCGCGACATTAGCGCCGGCTATACCATTGCAGACCAAGACACTGGTGTCTGGAACTGGACCGATGGAGCTACAACTAACGCAGCTGGTAAACTAACAGTAACCAACTATAAAGCAGTTACTATCGATGGTATCCCCTACGCTCTTTATTATGCTGATTATGTAAAGGTAGAAAACAATACAATCGTAAATAACACTTTGGCTGGTGGAGAAACTACTGCTCGTATGCTTGATGGCCTTTATCTAGATTCCCGTCTTGAAGTCCGCACCAGTAGCACTGATTCCACCAAGCGAACTCTTTGGATGAAAGGTTCCAACGGCCAATACTATGATACTACATGGGATGCTGAAGCCAAAATCAATATTCCAGTAGCTGCCATTGCAGTACAAGCTACCGGCTTTACGAATATGGATGAAGCTATCACTGCCGCCTATGGTGCCGACTTCAACCCATTTGCAAATTTAGAGTTTGAAGATTAATTAATCTAAAACATAGGAAATAAAACAAAATGACTAAGCAGAAGTTACTACAAATCACAAAAAACCTAAGTATTATTATACTTACCATGATTTGTAGTGCTTCTGCTTGTACTTTACTACACCCTATTTCCAATGTATTTGCAGAAGACAACCCAGTAGATATTGAGATTGTAGAAGTTAGCAATGATGGCTCAGACAACTTTATTCCTTGGCACGATATTACAAATGCCATGCCTGGCGAAACCTACAGTGCTATTCCGCGCATTCTAAATAAAGGCTCTATTGAAATATCCACTACTATATGCCTCAGTCAATCAGGCGAAGATGCTCTAGGCAACCAAATTACTATCCCTGGTGACACTTTTATTATTAGTTTTGGCACCAACTGGACCAAGCGTGCCGACACAAATTGTTATGATTATAATTATTCCCTGTCGCCAAATTCCTTTACTGAGCCATTATTTGACAGCATCACTATCAATAGCAACCTAGACAATTCCTACCAAAACGCCACCTTTAATCTTCACCTCTATGCCGAAGCTCGTGGTGACATCCCAGACATACCAGATACTCCAGACACACCAAACAATCCAGACACAGGTATTTTCACTTCCATTTTCAGTAGCAAAGCCTTACCTGTCATCACTACTGCTACAAGCGCTATCATTCTTGCCCTAATAGTATTAGCATTCTATTATAAAATCAAACGCTAAAAATTTATTATTTCTTAGTGATATATAACACACGCTCTTTTCCCTCTCCTTCCGAGTGTGTTTCAATATCCGAATAATCTTGTGCTAATTTATGCACCACGCGCCTATCTGCCGCATTCAAATTCACCATCATCGACTCACCGGTCTCGCGCACCTTGCGGATCCACCCCTCAGCTTTTTCCGCGATTCTATCTGCGCGTTGTTTTTTATAGCTCGCCACATCCACATTTACCCTTGTCACCTCAGCACCCTTAGATACCAACGCCATTGATACTATATGTTGTAATGCCCTCAAATTATCCGCATTTCGCCCAATCAAAAGCGAATTTAGAGAAGTAGAAGGCACCGAAAGCTGTATCACCTCATCATCGATTGTCGATGTCACAGCTACATTTATACCAAAAAAACTTAATAAATCCTCTAGGTATCTAGCCGCAAACCTAATTGATTCATCTTTATTCATATTATCTCCTTTTCTTTTTAGTATCTTTAGCGGAGATTCTAGTTATTTTTGTTCCTGTTTTTTTATTTTCTACCACTTCGGCTTCTTTTATATTTCTTAGTTCCTTTAGTACTGCTTTATCCGTAGTCGCATCTATTTCGGTATCCACTTTCTTTAATACTACTCTCTGCTGTATCACAGTTATTACATTGCTTAGGAAATAATAAAATGCCAATGCCCCGTTCAAGTTAAACATGATAATAAACATCATTATCGGCATCATCGCAGACATTTGCCCAGTTGTCATACTACTAATATCCGCTTCATCTATTTCTTTACCATTCTTCGCTTCCTTCAAGATGTCACGGAATTTCTTCTTCTTTTCACTCTTACCCGAAGGCATTTGTTGTTTTGTAGCCCAATATTGCACCACTGATGCCATAATCGCACATACCAATATAAACAATGCTGACCAACTAAACTTACCCATCAAAGCATCGCTAGCCTTCACATTTAAATTAATCAGTCCAAAAAGCTTTGGCTGAAAATCATAAGTCGCCTTTTCTTCTGCCGGAATTTCCGCATTTTGTAAATCCTTCAAGTAAACATCTTGCTTCTCTTCCAATTCCCTAATTTCAGAACCCTCATACGCCACGATATTATATGCCCTATTATTCAAATTATCTTGTGGTAATGGTGTCGCTATTACCCTTATTGCTGAAAAAATCGCAATAAATATCGGTAATTGTATTATCAATAAAAGGATCGAAGCAAAAGGCTTTACATTATACCTCCTATATAGATCCATTGTCTGCAATGATTCTAATTGCTTATTTCCCTTACAGTTCTTCTTAATCTGTGTTAATTCTGGCTGTATCTTTCGAATTAATTTAGTTTGATTAAGTTGCTTCTTGGTTAACGGAAACATTAATAGCTTCACTAAAATAGTAAATATAATAATCGCCAAACCAAAATCATGCACCAAATTAAAGATTACAAATAAAATATTTACAATCGGGCGCACCACTATCATATCTATAAAATTAAATGGACTACCCATCAAAATCGAACCAATCACAAATAAAACGAACAACCCCCAATAGATATATTTTTTCGCACTCTTTTTATCCATTCTTTTTATTATAGCACACCTTAGCCTCAGCTACTAGCTCTCCAGCCAATGCTTCTATATCCTTAAATGGCATTTTCATTAATTCTTTTGAATATACTATAAATATATAATCCATCTTTTTTGGCAAATCATCAAAATTTAACCTCAGCACTTCGTAAACTCGCCGCCGTATCCTATTTCTACCCACTGCTGTTTTTTCCACCTTCTTCGATACCACTACTGCAACCCTGGTAAACCCTCTGGTGTTTTCCACAAAAACCAAAGACATCTTCGGCTTCCGAATAGTCTTTCCCTTCTGGTAAACATATCTCACTCCACCCCGCGAATGAAAACGGTATTTTTTACTTAGCATAATATATATTATATATTAAATAAGCCCCCTTTGAGGGCTTATTATTAAGCAGTTAATCTTGCACGACCTTTTAGTCTTCGCCTAGCCAATACCTTACGACCATTCTTAGTAGCATTTCTTTTCATAAAACCATGTTCCACCTTGCGTTGCCTTTTGTGTGGCTGATATGTACGTTTTGGCATATTATTCCTTAAATTTTAATTTATTTCAAATTCTTTTCATAGTATACCGCATTTTTCCACAATTTTCAAGTAGTTTTCCACAACCACATCAGAGTGTCTTCCATATATGTGGAAAACCCACCCCTGTCCAATCAAAAACATATTACACCACATTTCGTTCCTCAAAAACCTGTGGAAAACTTCTTCCCCTGTGCTATAATATCTCAAAAGGAGGTCAAAATTCACCAATGTATAACGTTTGGAAAAACGCACTTGCTGAGATTGAGCAACAAATTTCGACAGCTAATTTCTCTACCTGGTTTCAAGATACCTCTCTACTCTCCGCCGAAAACGGTGAAATAAAAATCGGTGTCAAAAACTCTTTCTATGTTAAACAGCTTCGTAATCGTTACTTAGACCTCATCAAAACCGCACTTCAAAATAACAACATTCCAGTCTCAACTATAGATTTCGAAGTTCAATCCGGCACCAAGCCCAAAATCCGCCCTCGCGAAATTACCCCCACAAACGATACGATCAAATCTCATATAAAAACCATCAAAAATGAAATTACCAGCCAAGCTACAGAAACCGGCCTCAATACCAAATATACTCTCGACAATTTCGTTGTTGGCTCCAATAATGATCTTGCCGTTTCTGCAGCACGCAGTATTATAGATTCTCCCGGCGACCGTTATAATCCATTCTTCTTATATGGTGGACCAGGCCTAGGCAAGACACATCTCGTTCAAGCTATTGGTAACGAACTTCTTAAGAAAGATCCTAATCTTAAAATCTTCTATACCCCAATATCTCATTTTTATTCCGATTTTATTGATTCCGTAAAACTTGGGAAAGGTAAAGAATTTAATCTTAAATTCCGTAAGTTAGATGTTTTAATTATTGATGACTTCCAATTTATTGTCGGTAAGGAGAAGTCTCAAGAAGAATTCTTTAATATTTTTAATGATCTTTATCAACTTAATAAACAAATTATTGTCACCTCAGATCGCCTCCCCTCTCAAATCAAATCAGTTGATGAACGTTTAGCTTCACGCCTCACTTGGACCGGTGCTTTTGATCTTCAATTACCCAAATTTGAAGACAAGTGTGCAATCTTAAGAGCTAAAGCCGAACTCATAGGCGCCGAAATAGAACCAGAAGCCATCGAATATATTGCCGAAAATGTTAATACTAATATTCGCGATCTCGAAGGTGAATTCTCTACTATATTATTAATGTCCGAAGTCCGCGGCCTCACCCCGCTAGAGCTTATCGAAAACGGTTCAGTTAATGTCAATAAAACATCCAAGCTCCGCCCAGTTTCCCATAAACAAATTATAGAAAAAGTTGCCAAATATTACGAGCTCCCAGTTAAAGAAATGTGTGGTAAATCTCGAGTTTCCAATATCAAGACTGCCCGCCAAATTGCTATGTTCTTACTCTCCAAAGAATTAAACCTTAGTACCAACAAAATCGCCGCTGAAGTCGGCGTTAAAGATCACACCACAGTTATGCATGGCATCAAAAAAATAGAAAATGACCTTAAACTCAACTTCGCCCTCCGTGACCAAATCGAAGAGATCCGGGAGAAAATTTATGGTTAATAAATTTATTCAAAATGTGGAAATCTTGTGTAAAACCATCTGGAAATCTACGTGTAAATTCCGTGCAAATTTTTGCGGAAAACTCACCAACCTAAAAAAACCTGTGTATAAAAATATTTACCCACCAACTTTTCCCACTTTCCCCACTAACTTTTTCACATCCCCACAACAGATAGCTTCAACTATTTTTTCCACTATTCCACAACCCCTACTATTACAACTACAAAATATTTTAATAACTAAACATTTAGAAAGGATCTTATGAAAATTAAAGTTACACAAGACAAATTAAGTAAAGCTCTAAATAATGTTAGCCGCGTTGCAATCGGAAAAGTCACTTTGCCAATCTTAAACAATGTCCTAATTAGAGTAGACAATAAAAAAGTTTCCCTTATCACCACTAACTTAGATATGGCTGTAGTAGATTTTTTACCAGTATCTAGTTCAGAAGATGGTGTAGTTACTGTCCCCGCTAAGCTACTTGCTGAATTTGTCTCTAATCTACCTAAAAATGAAACTATCGAAATAGAATCCAAAGACACCAAAGTTACTATTACGGCTGGTAAGTATTCCTCCACTATTAACGGAGCCCTCGCTGATGATTTCCCAGAGCTCCCAGAAATTAACGAAGACTCCGCTGTAATCTATAAGATTGGTATTGATGAATTCAAGACTAGCATCGGTCAAGTTGCTATTGCTAGCTCTAATGATCTTACTCGCCCAGCCCTTACTGGAGTCTACTTTAATACTTGTGATAATATCTTAGCCATTGCTGCTACTGATGGATATCGCCTTGCCGAAAAGAAGTTAATCAACAAAGTAGAAAGTGAAGTTAAGGCTATCGTACCAACATCCTCGCTCCAAGAAGTTCTTCGCTCCATTAGTGATGATATGGAGGAGGTAGAAATTTCCTTCAATGAGGACTTGGTTCGTTTTCGCCTGGGCGAGGTAGAAATTATTTCTAAGCTTATCGATGCTAGTTTTCCAGACTATCGAAAGCTTATTCCTAAAGATAATAACATTATAGTTACCTTAAATCGTGATGAGTTAGTTCGCGTTACTAAGCTTGCTGCCCTATTTGCACGTTCGGTTGGTGGTTCTATTATCTGTGAAACCAAAGCCCCGGATACTTTCTTGGTAAAGTCTATTGCTAACGAATTTGGTGAGAATGATTCAAAAATTGAGACTCAGGTTGACATAAATGGTAAGATTAATCTTAACTCCAGATTCCTAATTGATGCACTTAATGCTCTGGAAGAAAAAGAAATTGAATTTAGCTTCTCTGACCGTATTGCCCCAATTATTCTAAGAAACAAAAAGAGTAATAATTATACTCATATCGTAATGCCACTTAATTCATGATTATTAAATCTATTAAATTATTTAATTTTCGCAACCACACCGAATACTATTTGTCTTGCGACAATGAAACATCGCTTATCTTGGGCGCAAATGGTAGTGGTAAGACATCTGTACTCGAAGCCATCTATATCCTAACTCGTGGCAAAAGTTTTCGTGCTACCGACCCAGAGATCATTAAGCGTGGCACCGATTTTTATCGCATTGAATTAGAGTATAGCAATGGAGAAACCAACATCGTTACTTATGATGGCACTCGTAAAACTTATTTTGTTATGGACAAAAAGACCAGTAGATTACCAAAAAAACATAAGTATCCAGTAGTCCTCTTTCAGCCTTCAGATTTAAACCTTATTAGTCATTCCCCTGGAAGCCGGCGTGATTATTTCGACCGTATCTTCAGCCAGTTTGATGAAAAATACAACGAGTCTCTTTTAAAATATGAAAAATCTCTTAAACAACGCAATGAATTGTTAAAATCTGAGCGTATTTCTAAGGATTCAATTTTCTCTTGGAATGTTTTAATTGCGAAATATGGTACAGATTTATTCATTTATCGCACAAAATTTATTCAAGAAATTAATTCTTGTCTTACCAATATTTATCGTTCCATTGCTAATAATAATGATCGAATTAAAATTATTTATAAGACCGACATCGAGACTCCAAACGACAACATATACCTAAAGACTCTTGAGCAAAACTTTAAAAAGGATTGTTACCTAGGGCATACTAGTTTTGGAATTCATCGCGATGATTATATTTTTGAGTTTAATGATGAATTAGCTAATGGCTCCGCCTCACGTGGTGAATCTAGGTCTATTATACTAGCCCTCAAGTTTATCGAAGCTGATTTAATTTATCAAAAGACTCATCTTAAACCGATTGTTCTACTTGATGATGTGTTTTCCGAGCTCGATGAATCTCGCCGTAAATGTTTAATTAAGAATTTTAAAGACAATCAAGTAATCATCACAAGTGTAGAAGATATTAAAGATAAATAATCTATCTATTGGCTAGTGTATTATTTTGCTCAATAAATGCTATTACTGGGTTTTCTTTACCTTCAAAAAACTTAATATTATTGTATGCAGTTTCATCACTAGAATATTGTTTCAATATCGATGTAGCTCGTGCTAAAGATACATACCTCTGTGCGTATTTATAATTTTGCCAATCCGGATTAGAACTGGAATTCACGAATGCTTCACCGGAAGCAATTTTCTTATCCCTATCAGAAGATCCCAGTAACATCTCTACCATTTTAGTAATGTTTGATACAAAAGGAATTGTATTGCTATTATTATTTAATGAATCCAATATTCCGCCATCTATCACCCCTAACGGTGTTTTGCGTTCATCATTGTATAATATAAAATTTGCCAAGGTTGAATTATTGTTTATTTTGCGTACACCAGAAGTATCTATCGTGGTGTTATTATTTACGAAATTAATAAATCCTGGGTCATTAAGTGGATCATTGAGTGTAGAAGTATCGAAAGTTGCAATTTCTGCGCATTGAGCTGAGCCTACCGCACCAATTGCGGCATAAGTTTTACAATCCCCAAAGGTCATCAAGTAGCCATCAGACTCATTGGCATAAGAGGCTGGTGACAATGAAGCTATAGCAGATATTACACTACTGGAAAATGTTTTTACCCCACTCCATATGCCAGAGAACTTTAAGCTAGCTATTGCGAATCTATACATAATGGAGCCAAGAAAAGTGTTTTTTGAGCTAATATCAAACGGGCTTCGATTCATTCTATCTACTCTTGCATCCATTGCGAGAACTGTTGAATTTAATCTTGCATATGAGGCCACTGCACTCGCATCACCACTTGTAGCGCCACTGCTTTTTGCTAGCATCTTTCCCACATTCACCGCTCCCTCTACCAGGGTTTCCCCAGCACCTATACCTTTAGTGTCACTATACGAATTATTAACCATCGAGCTAGATACGGTTGGTTCCACTAATGATAATATTGCATTTGATGCATTGGCTATACCATCATCTATAAATCTCCCAATTGAACCTTTCTTGTTTTTTTCTGAGGATACTACAGTTCCACCGTTTGATGAGCTATCTTTTCCTATCTGATTTTCTATAGTTTTCAAGATTCGATCCGATGAATAATTTTCTACATCGCTAGCATCTACTCTATTTCCTGATAGTATTGCATACAAACTCGGCGAATCTAAGGCGGAGCCCACCACCTTCGTTAATTCGCCGGTCCTTACATCTACCACCTCAGTTTCGGCCTTTTCGTATAAATAATTCATCGCCTCATTTATCTTAGATTCATTTCCATCCCCAGCCTTCATTTTGCTGATATTTTCCATAAATAGAGCATAGAATAGACTAGATCTCTGCTCTTTCGATATCGTATCTGCTACCTTAAGTGTATCCGCGGAGTTTAGTGTGGCCTCCTCCTCGCTACTGGCAGAATTTTTATTCCCCACCGATTCGACAAATGCTGCAGCCTTAGTCTTAGAATTTGCTGAGCTACCATTTTCTTGATATTCATAATACGTTTCCGTCTCACCGGTTTCATTATTCTGGTGTGTCTTTTGTACTAAAGAAACACTATTTATGTTTACATCGCTACCGCTACCCATTACCGAATTCATTATTTCATCCAAATCTGAATCTTCTGAATAATTATTTCTACTAGTACCAATTTCTTCAAATACTTTCATTGCGGCTTCATCATAATACCCCGCTGCTCTGTCATAAGTTGCTTTATTGATAGCATCATATAATTTAGCATCGGTGCTCACCTTCTCAATGAAATTATCAGCCGTAATAATCTCATTACCATTTTTTAGGACTAAACTTGTTCCCCTCTTAACGCCTTCGATAAATTGATCATCCTTTATGTATCCCACTAGAATGTCGTTATCTTTAAGAATTGCGACTGTGTCGCTTGGAATTTCGCCACTAGCTAGAGCCTGCTGTAATATTATTTTCTTGCTTTCTACCATATCTGCATATTGCACATCGGTTTGCTGTATCAGATTCTCATGAAGGTTAGCCGGAATAAAATTACCGGAACCAAATATTATCGCAGCCAAAGCAACCATCGCTACTAGGAAGCTTACTGCACCCCAAGAACTTAGTTTTTTTGATGTTTTACCTTTTACTTTTTTACCAGATACATGAGCAACAAACTGATTATTATTCAGTGCAGACCTTTCGCTCGACTTTAATAAATCATCAGCCGACATAATACTTATAATTATAACATACTTAGCCAAAAAGTAAAGAAGATGGTATAATGTAGGGATGATTAAAATTGAAAAAATTATACCTGGTGGACAAGCGCTCGGTACGATGTTTGATGGTCGTAAAATCTTTTTCTGGAATGCTCTGCCTAGCGAGAGTATTATTGAGTATGAAGTTACTAAGCAAAAGTCTCATTATCTAGAGGCTATTGCTACTAAAATTGAAAATCCTTCAAAATTACGTATAGAGCCCAAAGACTCCTGCTATCTGTCAACTTCCCCATGGCAAATTCTTGATTGGGACTATGAAAATCGGCTCAAATCTGAATTGGTAGTAGAAATTTTCCGTGAGCACCAAATCGATATTGGTACCCCCGATATTTATACAGATAATACACCATATTTCTATCGCAATAAGATGGAATATGCACTCTACTGGGATAATAAACTTAGTAAAATCGAGCTTGCCTTTCGTGCACGTGGTTCACATCGTAAAATTCCCATTCAAAGTTCTTCTATTGAGCGACCTGAAATCTTCGCTGCCGCTAGGCAAATCGTAGAAGGTTTAAATGTTAAGCACGAAGAAGCTCGCAAATACCAGTCATTATTGCTCCGTTGTAGCCAAAGCGGCAAAATCTCTGGTGGTCTTTATGAAAATCGTAAGCCCCATCCAGTTTTTGACAATCTTACCGATAGTATTTTAGGCCAAACTTATTTCTATTCTCCTAACGGCTTCTTTCAAATCAATTTGCCAGTCTACGAACTGGCACTCAAAGAGATTAAAAAATACATTAATACAGAAAATGTCTTAGACCTCTACGCCGGTGTCGGCACTATTGGCTTATCTACTGCTCGAAATAAGAGACTTGTTTTAGTTGAAAACAATAAAGCCGCTTACACTGAAATGTGTAAGAATTGCGCTGAGGGAGTTTTTGAAGGGGGTTCGGAGCCTGGCAAGGCGAGAAGTAGCGCCAAAACCCCTGTGGCGACAGGGGTTTTGGACGCGCCCCGAAAAAACTACCCTCGAGCAATTCTTGCTAATTCGGAAGATGCGCTTGGCTTTATTGTTTCCAACCAAACCATCATTCTTGACCCTCCTCGTGCTGGCTGCGACAAAAAGCTAATTGATAAACTCTTAGAAACCATGCCGAAGACTATCATCTATTTATCTTGCAATCCCGCCACTCAAGCCCGTGATGTAAAAATTTTATTGGACAAGTATCAAATTGAAGACATTAAAACCTTCAATTTCTTCCCCCGCACACCGCATATTGAAAATCTTGTAATTCTTTCTTTAAAATAGAATCAAAACGTGCTAAACTTATTTCATATGGAAAGGTGGCCGAGTGGTTTAAGGCGCACGCTTGGAAAGCGTGTGTACTCGCAAGGGTACCGCAAGTTCGAATCTTGTCCTTTCCGCCAAAATAAGACAAAATATAATTTATTATATTTTGGATTATTTTAAGGTATGGATCTAAGATAAATATCTTGTCCTTTCCGCCAAAACCAAAAGACACATGGAGAAAGAGGTGAGCGAAAATAATATCGTTATTGAACTTAAAGGCTTAACCAAACGTTATGGTTATGGTGATACCGAGTCCTTTGCATTAAAAGATTTTGACCTTACCATTAAGCGTGGTGAATTCATCATGATTATGGGCCCTTCGGGTTGTGGTAAGACCACCCTGCTTAATATTATTGGTTTGCTAGATCGTGCCTCACGTGGCGAATATGTTCTGAATGGTGAAAATGTTGCCAATATATCTGCCCGCCGCCAGGCTCGCCTCCGCGCTAAAAAGATCGGCTTTATTTTTCAGAATTTTAACTTAATTGAAGATTTGCCTATTTTAGAGAACGTTGCTCTTCCGCTAATTTATGCCGGTTATTCCAAGACCGCTCGCTTAAAGCACGCATCATCGGCCCTTAAGCGTTTCAACTTACAAGAGCGCGAGTATTATTTCCCCTACCAACTTTCCGGTGGACAGCAACAGCGTGTAGCTATTGCTCGTGCTATTGTTGGTAGTCCAGAAATCATCTTGGCCGATGAACCTACTGGTAACCTAGACTCCCGTGCTTCTCATGCCGTGATGGAAGAGCTAAAGTCTATCCACGCTGAAGGTAATACTATTATTATGGTTACACACAATCCTGCGCTTACAGTCTACGCTACTCGTGTTATTAATATGCTAGATGGCCAAATCGATACCGATATCAAGACAGTAGCGGATCAGAATCTCCCACAGCCTATTGATGTTAAATTTAAGAAGCATAACACCAAGCCAGAAGTCATTCTGGGTAAGATAGAGACATCTAAAAAACGCAAACGTAAAAAATCTAAGAGGAAAAAATAATGCCCCTACTTCTCAAAACTCATTTTAAGTTAGCTAAAACTTCTATTAAGGAAAATCGTACTCGCTCTTTTCTCACTTGTCTCGGTATTGCTATAGGTGTTGCAAGTATTATTCTTATTCTCTCATTGATGGGTAGTATATCAAATCTTGTCAAAAATGAAGTTAGTGAGATTGGTTCAGATCTTATCGTAGTACGCCCAATTTCCATCAAGGATTCCGTTAATAGTATCATAGAGGAACTTACCTCATCTAATACTTTTCAGCAGTCTAGTCTTTCCCTTTCTGATATCAATACGATTTCCAAGCTAGAAAATGTCTCTGCTGTCGCGCCTATTGCTATCTCTAACAACACCATAGGGTCAGAAAAAAATACCTTTTCATCGGTATCCATTCTTGGCACTACTCCAGATTTTATAAAAATTGAGCCCCTAGCTTTGCGTTACGGCACATTCTTTAATAGCAATAATGCGGAAAATGGCGTTGTGCTTGGTCATACCCTATCTCTGGCTCTCTTTAATACTATTAATAGCACCGTAGGTAAGACCATTACAATTATGGGCGAAAAGTTTATGATAGTAGGTGTTCTAGACAAGATTGATCAGTCTATCAACTTTGATAATGTAGACTTTGATAATGCCCTTATTATGGACATTAATTCTCTAGACAAGCTTATTGGTTCCACTCAAATCCAACAGATTAATATTAAAGCCGAGAACACCGATAGTCTATCTACTATCTCTAGTAATATTGAGGATGCATTAAAGAGTAGCAAATCTGGTGATGAGAATTTTACTGTTGCTTATGGTGATGAAATTACTCATCCGGCCAGCTCGCTCTTTACAATAGTTTCTGGTATGTTGGCTATCGTAGCGGCTATTTCTCTCGTTGTTGGTGGTATTGGTGTTATGAATATTATGCTCGTATCAGTAGCTGAACGTACCCACGAGATTGGTATTAGAAAAGCCGTTGGTGCCTCTTCTCGCAATATTCTAATGCAATTCCTCTTTGAGTCTCTCATTCTCTCTATCCTTGGTGGCATTTTTGGGTTAGTGCTTGGCTATATCCTCGCCTTCCTTATTTCGGTTATTACTCCATTCGCACCATATATTAACTGGGAGATTCTTGCCCTTACCCTACTTACTACTATAGCTGTAGGAATCATCTTTGGTATTTACCCGGCACTTAAGGCCGCCTCAAGGAATCCTATTGAATCTCTCAAACACTATCGCTAATGTTATAATATTTACATGAAACAACTTTTGGAAAAGCTCCCATTTTATAACTCGGCCGTTTTGCCATATCACTATTCGCAGTCCTTAATTGCTGGTCTTAAATATGGTTTTCCTGGCAAGCATTTACGCGTAATTGGCGTGACTGGTACCAATGGCAAGACCACTACCTCTTTCATGATTTGGCAAATGTTAAACTATGCTGGCTTTAAGACCGGTCTAATGACTACGGTTGCCTGGGGTGTAGACAAATTGGAGCCCGAGCTTGGCCATATGACCACCGTAGATGCCTTTACCTTAAACAGTCGTATAGCGAGCATCAAGAAACAAGGCGCCAAATTTCTAGTATTGGAAGTTACTTCTCATGCTCTTGCTCAATTCCGTACCCTTGGTATACCTATCGAAATTGCCGTTTTCACTAATCTTACACACGATCATTTAGATTATCATAAGACTATCGCCAATTATCGTGCCGCCAAAGGTAAACTATTTAAGAAAGCTAAATTTAGCATTCTTAATGCCGATGATCCTGCTACTACTTATTACAAGAAAATTGCCCATAATTTTACTACTTATGGTATCAAAAAAGGCGATCATCGCGCTACAAATATTGAACTTAATGTTTCTGGCGTGCGATATTCCCTAGACAGCTTAGGAATTGTTACGCAAATCCCAGGCGAGTTTAATGTTTATAATTCCATGGCGGCGGCTCTTGTTGGGCGGAAGCTAGGTCTTAGCGATGTACAAATTACCGAGGGTATCAAATCACTAAAGAGTGTCGAAGGCCGGATGAACATTATTGATGAGGGTCAACCCTTCGCTGTGATTGTGGACTATGCTCATGCACCAGATGCTTTGGAAAAAGTTTTTGCCTCTGTTCGTGGTCACAAAGGCAGAATCATTTCCGTTCATGGTGGCGCTGGTCGGCGCGACCCATCTACTCGCCCCATCCGTGGCGAGATTTTAGCTAAGAACTCCGACATTGTTATTATTACCGAAGATGATTCTCGTGATGAGGATCCAGAGAAAATCGCCGCTGGCTTTATTCGGGGCGCCAAAAAACAAGGCAAGGTTATGGACAAAGATTTATTTAAGGAACTAAATCGTGCCAAAGCCATAGAAATGGCCATCAAAATGGCCAAGAAAGGCGACTTGGTTCTAATTCTTGGCAAGGGTCATGAAAAAACCATCCTTCGCGCTGATGGCCCGCATGATTTCGAGGACATCAAAGTTGTAAAAGAAATCTTGAAAGAGCAAGTACTTTAGAACTTGCTATTCGTACTTACCGTTCCAGGCTGGGTTTGTTTTATTCTGGATTATATTCTGCAATACCATCAATGATATTATCAGTAGAAATCCCCAGCCCACTTGCAATGGCCGCTGCGCACGCCATGTAAGAGACTGCAGTCTCTCCAGCCACAAAGGTCGCTACGGATATCAGCTCAGAATTCACGGAAAGCGTTACTTCTGTTCCCTTTGCATAAAGCTTAGAGTTCAAAATCTTCACATCTGACCCACTTTGTCCAAATGTTACAGTTTTCCTACTCCCCTTAAACTCAGAGAAGGTGTCATAGTTTAAATCATCACTATTTAATACTACAATCTTCGGCTTCATATCAAACAAAGTCTTTTCATTTTTTAGATATTCTTCTGGCTCCATATCGCCCAGTCCAGAAGTTACGAAATTGGTCATTGCTGCGACATCCACTGGTAGACCATAGAAGATATTATCACGTAACCCTTCCGCTGGCACCGTTACTACTACGTAGTTCGCGCCAGCCTTCCAGGCATCGCTTAGAAACTTATGTAACATTCCAATTTTGAATGGTTGATCACTGGCCAGTACTGCTACCTGCTCTCCACTTGCGCGTAAAATCTCATGTACGTAGTGTGCCACTATCGCCTTGCCAGTCGTACCGGTAATCGCAATTAGCTTCATGTCTTTTACTGGGTTACCATAATAAGACTTTAAAAGCTTTGCTTTTACCTTTTGTGCCCCAGCTTTTATTCCACCTTTTTTATGTTTCGCAGTATTAAATCTTTCGCGCTTTTCCATGCCTTTATTTTATCACCTTTCCCTAAAATCACAAACCACATTCAATTTCCGACTTGCTATTTTTAAACTGTTTATGATAATATAAATATATATGAAGGAAGGTGAACCAGTTGTTGGTGGGCCCCAGGCGAACCCTGGTAGCACCGCACCATCTAATAATTTCGGCCCCCGGCCGATTATTCCTGCCGCCTCACAATATACACGTACGCAGTCCATTCGGTCAACTCAACCCGTTAATCAGCCGCAGTTCCAATCTTTTGCCCCCAATACTATTATAGAACCGCATCCCATTGGCCAGACATCAGGGTTGCAAAACTCTATGCAACCAATGCAACAGGATATTACTAATGACCAGTCAATCATATTAAACTCTGATAAGAAAAAACACCATATGGCTATTCTGGTAGTCGTAATGATTGTTGTGCTATCCGCTATAGCAACTACGGCTGCAATTATTCTAAGTCAAAAGGCTAGCGCCTCTTTTGCTGAAAATGTCCAGAATTTATATAGTGACCTTGACTGGTTCTCATACACTAGCCAATGCCCTCGCTTGGCTATGGAATTAGATAATATTTATTATTCCAGTGAGGAATATAAAGCTTTTGCCGATGATTGCCGCAACCAGGCCAGCAACATTAAGGATTTAATTGGTGCTCTTAATGGCCGAGGTGATCAAGACTTTAAAAATATCTATAATATTCTAGCATCAGCAGTTAACGAGTCGATAGTCTTTGGTGATAATCTTGATCAAGAAATAGCACTTTATACAGACTGGCATGAATTTACTCTTAATACTCAGCCTAGCACCCCTCTTGTTTATAATGACGATATCAAAGATGCTGCTGCCCCACTTATTAATTCCAATAATATAGTTCTTAAGGAATTCGGCGAACAATGGCTACAGAAGCAATTGGAACTTCGTTTCTGGCAGGCCAATGCGGAAACTTTTCCAGATAATACGGAGTCTCAAGAGTTGCTTAATATATCTGAACTCGGGCTTCGGGAATTTATTATTAATGATACCCCAGACATTATTGGCATGACCAAAATTGGTACCGTGCAAGACAACCCGAGCCTGAGCAGTGCTCTGTTTGAATTGGGATATTATATTGAGGAGAATCTATGAAACACGAAATGCCTAAAAAAGTTTTTAGCTGGCTTCTAGTTACATTGATGCTTATTGCTTCTTTTCTCTCCCCACTTACGGTTATGGCAGGCAATACAAAACCAAATTATGACAATCTTTTTGAAGCAGCATATATTCGGTATCTTGTGAAAATTGCAGATACTTGTCTTGGTGAAATCTACGACAGCGAAGTAGTGAGCCTTACTTCGGACTCAAACTCGGATGAACGGAGCAAGCTAAGAGATTTTTATAATTTAAAAAATTTACCTCACGGAAATAATGGAACCACGCTATATGATTCGTATGTAGAGATCTTGGGCCAGGGCAACCATGAGAATAATACTGTTTGGTGTAGTGAAGTCCTTGACGGTACAGATGTTATTCCGGATCTTCTCTCAAGACTCAACCTATACTATGTTTCAGAGCTCCCTAACATTATTTGTGGAAAAGGTAATAGCGATGGGTTATTTAAGATTAAGATGGGCTATACTTCGAGTGTTGGTGATAGACAGTATATTGTTGATTCCACCGATGGATGGCCGGAGAATGATGGCTCTCTGCGAGTTGATTCAAATAATTATGCCACGGACTGCAAGGCTGCTCTCAAAAAGATACAATATTATGCCGATACAAATGATCAGCTTGGTGGTCGCCCCCCAAGAAAGGAGTATATACCATTTGGAGTGCAGTTCATAGTAAATAAAAACTTCAGATTTGAAAAATATCTAAAAGATGAGTACTTAAGTAAATATAACGCCTCCATAAATGAACTTACTTATGCAAATAAGTACTTAGCTTTTACAAATTCATGTATATCACAAGATAATTATAAGACCAAAGAACAGTACGACTTGGCTATTCAAAACAATGCGAGTAATTATTATAAAATTTACAATAGTATAGTAATGGGCAAAAATGGCCCCACAATTCAATACTTAATGCTACCTAATCCTGACATGGTTGTATATTGGAGCCAGCCAGATTGGGGCTTTTCTCTGGGTAGTCTCGATGGAGGTGAATCCTCGACATGTAGACAGCTTGCCGAGGATTTAAGCCCCGAAAATAACGGCACTCAAGAGGTTGTCGGAGAAAACAAATTTAAACAAATTAACGCCTGCTATAACACGGCACAACAAAATATTGACAATCTTAAATCTATCAAGAATAATCTTGATTATGTTAAAGGTCTCGCCGTAGCTCTTCAACAGGCCGCAGAAGGCATATATGAAAGTAAAACTTACAGGGGGGGGCATGTTTCTGATGAGGATTTATATTGGACAAGGTCCATTGAAACGTGGGCCAAGAAAATTGGTGACAATGGCACGATTCCCACTTCCATACGGAGCCTTATTGGCCAGTCTCAATCATTTGAGGAGAAGGTGCATAGCTATTATAATAAACAACAGAATGGCGACCTTACTGCCGAAGAAAAAGAGGTATTTAAAGGCGAAATCGACAATTATAAGGAGACTATCAAGACTTTCGATGAACAAGTCATTAAAAAAGTCAAAGATGGTATAGAAAAAGCTCCAAATATTAGTTTGAATTCCGCCAACAAATTGAATGGAAATAATACTAAGGATTATAACGACAAAGTTGAGAACTTTTATGAGTTTGATAATAATGGGACATTTACTTGTGTGGCCGACAACATCCTGTCAGATATAAAAACGGAAATAGAAAATATCATTGGAACTAAAATATCATTCTCTGAATATGTCCCACCTACTACCGATACCGATAATACCAACACTAATCCAGAAGCTATCACCGCAGATTGCTATGATGCCGGTCTAGATTCCATGTCTTGGATACTCTGTCCTGTAATTAATAATACATCTCAAGCCATAGATGGCATAGAAGAATGGGTGCTTGGGCTTTTCCTGGAGATTGATACGGATATGGTCTTTAAAGATCAAACATACACTGCTTGGGAAGTTTTTCGCAATATAGCCAACGTAGTCATAATAATTATTTTCTTAGTAGTTATTTTCTCCCAACTTACCGGCGTAGGGATAGACAACTATGGGATTAAAAAGCTACTGCCCAGATTGATAGTTATTTCCATACTAATCAATCTCAGCTACATTATTTGCGAGCTCGCTGTGGATCTTTCTAATATTCTAGGTGTAGGGCTAGACAATATGTTCCAGGGTATTGGTACTGCAATTCGTGGGGGCGCGGGAGGAGCAGAAGAAACTTTATATAATATAGTGGCAGGCCTGTTCGGCGCATTAGCTGGAACCGGTATGATTGGTGGCATCGTGGTAACGGCTATTGGTAGCACCGGGGGAGGCGTAATGCTTGTGATATCGCTCCTTCTGACACTAATAGTTGCCCTAGTTGCAGTTCTAATGTTCTTTGTGATGTTGGGGGCCAGAATGATGATAGTGATCATATTCACCATAATATCCCCAGTGGCCTTTGCTCTCTATATCTTACCGAATACTCAAAATCTATTCAAGAAATGGTGGAAGATATTTCAAGCTGCCCTAGTTGTGTTCCCTATCTGTGGAGCTTTATATGGAGCCAGTTTCATCATTAAGGCTATAATATTTGGCGGCGGAGAAATCAATTTCTTTTGGGGGCTTATCGCCGTTTGTGCGCCATTCTTGCCATTCTTGTTATTACCAACCCTCCTAAAAAGCACCCTGGCTGGCCTCGGCGCTCTTGGTGGTACGCTGACCATGCTCGGCAACGGCTTACGGAAAGGCCTCTCTGAAGGTAGTGGAGCCTTTAGAAATACAGATGCATACAAAGAACGTGCCCAGCTGGCCAAAGAAAATGCTGCCGCTGCTCGCGCCCAACGCATCCACAATCGCCTTAGTGGCCGTACTAATCTCAGCGAAAAACAGCGCGAACGCCTTCGTCGGGCTGATGATACTGTGCTCGCACATAACAAGCGTCTCAGCGAGAACTCTCGACGTACTGCTAGTGATGCTTATTTCAATGCGATGCTCCAAAAACAAGAGATTGAAGGAAAAGCCGAGGAAGATACTATTTCGCGATACAATGATGCAAACTATCGTGCAGCCAGAATGCAGAGTCTCGAAGATGAAGCCGCGAGCCGGCGCATATCAGATCAGCAGGCACTAATCATGGCTGGCTTAGAATATGAGGACAGTGGGGGGAAGAAAAGGGTCAATGCAAATAATTTACAAAGCGTATCCGACTATCATAAATATTTATTAGGGCAGGTAGCAGACAGCAGTCGAAGCAAGGAAGAAAGGGCCACCAGCATGGAAAGGGTCAAAGCTGTCCAAAATATTCTCTCCGGAACGGATAAAGGCAGGGGATATGTTCAACAGAATATTGAAGATGCTATTCGCAGCAATAGGACCATGGGTCTATCAGAAGCCGCCAGTCACCTCTTTGTCAACTATGGCGATAAATACAAAGCCGCCAACCGTGGCGCACACGCCATGATTTCGGATCTTGCCACAAGCCAGACCGATGCTGATGGTAACCTAGCCTCAACGGCTGTTAGCTCCATACAGTCCAAGCTCAATGGAGCTAATGGCAATGAATATAGCATGGCTGGTATCGATAAATATACGGCTGAATCTCTTGCTTCTGCTGATGAAGAAGCCATCGACCGCCTAGTCAATGCCTATGGCCTTGGTCAACCAGGAGATCAATTGGGAGACGTTACGGATACGACAAGCAAAGCCTACAAAATTGCAAGTACGGCCTATAGTGCTATGAATAATCCAAATATTAGCACTAAGCTTAAACCTGAAGTGAAGGATAAGCTAGAGAAACTCATTTATGGCTACACCCCGTCCGTCACCCCAGAGGCAGCAATGATTGATGCTCAGTATCAAAACTTCCAAGTCAATCACCAGATATACGCACAGCGTGTCGGTAAAAATGCAGCGGGTGAATATCCAGTACCTAGTGGTTTTCAAAATCTTACCAATCCTAATGGCATATATACAGACAACAACGGCCACACCTACAACGCAAAAAATAATACTTTCTCCTAATCTAAAAGCCAGAAAAACAAATACATATTCGCACTAATGGTATATTATAGCTAGTGCAACAAAAGCTATAGTGTCGACATATTGCGCCTATAGAGCTTACCCCCACTCACATCCCAAGGCAACCAACAGGCACGACATAAATGCCATCCTCCTCGCGGCGGTAGGCATACGGGCAGTTGTCGCACAATATCATCAAATATCTTTAGCTAAGCCAACTTTAGTATGTCGCAAACCCAGAAGTTGAGGCAATTCCGACCCAGAACTTGAGGTGATTTTGACCCAGAAGTTGAGGAATTTCTGACCCACGAGTTTGGCGTTGGTGCATAATTCGCTAACATCGAGGAACATAAAGGTAAAATCTACCTTTAGGTAGATTCTTGGCCCCATACGGCGGAGTGATGTGATGAAATTTATTATCACATCACGTAGCTTCCGAGATGTAGTGAATTATACACCAAGACCCACGAGTTTGGTTAAGATTTTAAAGAATGGGGCTCGAACCACTTGCTCCATTATAAAATAAATAAGCCCCTACGGGACTTCTTTATTTTATGGCGGAAGCGAAAGGATTCGAACCTTCGAGAGTCTTGCGACCCCACACGATTTCGAGTCGTGCGCCTTCAACCACTCGGCCACGCTTCCACTTACTATCTTACCATAAATCACCCCAATTCACAACCAACCGTAAAATCTACTCGCAACCGAAAAGTCTATTCATAAGCGCCAAAGTCTATCCGTAAACAAAACCACCACAACCATCAACCCACCCACCACGCTTATGCTATAATATATTCATGGACAACACCCTCATCATGTGGATTAGTATTATCGCCATCTCTGCCATGGGTACTCTTGCGCACTTCCTCTATGATCTTACTGGAGAACATCGCCCCATCGGCCTTTTTACCGCGGTAAACGAGTCCACTTGGGAGCATATCAAAATTGCCATTACTCCTTCCCTCCTCTGGGCCCTCTATGATGGTTATTATTATGGCGAAAATCCCAACTATTTTTGTGCTAAGCTTATGAGCCTCATTGTTCTCACCGTTTTTATCCCCGCTGTTTTTTACACATATCAGAAATTCACCAAAAAGCCTATCCTTCCCCTAGATATTGCTACTTTTTTTGCTGCCATTATCTTTAGCCAGGCTACTTTCTATGCCATTATTAGCTTGAATCCTATGTGGCATGTCTTTACCTACCTTTCCTGTATTTGTCTCTTTATCTTCTTTGGTTGTTACATGACTCTCACACTCGCTCCACTCAAAGCCCCCATTTTTAAAGACCCCATCACTGGCAAATATGGCTTCCGTGCTCATCGTAATTTTTTCAAAAGTCTTAAAAAGAAGCCCAAAAAATAATTCACGCATTTTCCAAAAATATGTTATAATAAAAATGTCATCCCTGCGATGATGTTCATTCAAAATTTCTAGGTGGATGTTCAGACATCCACACTGTACCGATTAACCCTAAAGGTTAAGAAGTGCACCAAATTTGTGTGCCCGTAGCTCAGCTGGATAGAGCGTTTGCTTGCGGAGCAAAAGGTCGTAGGTTCAAATCCTGTCGGGCATACCAAAATAAAAAAGAAGGTCTTTAGACCTTATTTTTTTACCACGAATTTCAAGCCAATTTCCCCTCATTGAAATTTCTGCTATAATTATCTTATGCAATGGTCTAAAATTACCGATATTATTCTGATTACGAGTTTTGCGGCCCTGGCGGTCTTCGCCATCCTCGGTTTATATCAATGGACCACTCGTAAGTCTCTTAAAAAGGTAGACAGCCCACTTCTTGCTATGTTTGCCCCTCTCTCTATTATGGCTATTACTTACATTGTTTTTGATAAATTCCTTGTCCTAAACACTCGCCCTAATGGTTCCGGCGAGCCATCTTTTCCTTCCACGCATGTTATGGTCACAGCCACCATCTTTTTACTTATCGCCATTATCCTCCCTCAATATATTAAATCTAAGGTTGCCTATATTGCTTTAGACATCTTAATGCTTATCCTTACTATCTTGGTTTTTATCGGCCGCATCGCTGCCGGCATGCACTGGGCCTCAGATTGCATTGGCGGACTCATCTTTGCTATCATCTTTGCCGTTATGTACTATTTAATTATAAGGAGAAAGAATCATGCCTAGCGTTTTTACCAAAATTATTCAGGGTGAAATCCCTTGCTATAAAATTTACGAAGATGATAAGACTTTTGCCTTTCTAGATATCCATCCAGAGACTAAGGGGCACACTCTTGTTGTACCGAAGAACGAGGTTGATAAGATTTACGAGTTACCAGATGAAGACTACCAAGCTCTCATGTCTACCGCTAAAAAACTTTCTCAACATATGGAGAAGCAACTTGGTGTTCGTACTCTTTGGAAAGTTGTGGGTACCGATGTTCCTCATGCCCATGTCCATCTAGAGCCACTCGATGAAACTTGGCATTATGGCCGTGAAGTTAAACTCACACCAGAGGAATTCGAAGAAATTCGCGCCAAGCTAGAGTACAAACCTTAGGTTGTGGCTCTCGACTTATCAAGGGAAAAGCCCCGCATACAGGCGGGGCTAGTTTGTAAGGAGTAAAAGATACACGATTATACGTACGGGGGCTTCCCATCATCGATAATAATTTCATACCCAGGAACCATCCTGGGGGTTCCATCCTCGTTTACTCCTTGAGGTATTGAAGCTTCCCTAGGTCCAGATAAGATTTCATATCCTTCCGCACGCAAACCTTCGGCAACTTCTAGAGCATCATCGAAGCTATGCTCATTCACCGTAAAACGGATTCTTTCTCGCACTCTCTTCACCTCCCCCATGAACTTCTAGAGCTCAAAATAAAACCTCCATCACAATTCTATCACATTTTCCCAAACCATGGTAAAATATTAGATATGAAATTTGCGAGTAGTTACGAACCAGGAGAATATGAAAGTGAAATTTATGGCGCTTGGGAAGCTAGTGGCATCTTTGCTCCGACCATCCCTACCATCCCAGTAGACAACGATAGTGATGGTATAGATGACAGACTTTCGAAGCATCCGGGTGAACCCTCTTCCGAGGAAAATGGGTTTGCCGGTCGCCCTACCTATAGCATCGTAATGCCCCCTCCCAATGCTAATGGCAATCTCCACATCGGTCATGGCCTCACTATTGCTACTGAGGACTCTCTTATTCGCTACTATCGCCTAAGAGGCAAATCTGCCTGGTACATCCCTGGCGCTGACCATGCCGGCTTTGAAACCTGGGTTGTTTACGAAAAATATCTTGAGAAGCAAGGCCATACTCGTTTCGAATATAGTCGCGATGAATTGTATGCTCGCGTTTGGGACTTTGTCGCCGAGCAGCGCGGTAACATGGAATTACAGCTTAGGGCGCTAGGGGCTTCCTGTTCTTGGAAGGACCTTACCTTTACTCTAGATGAGAACGTTATTGACCGCGTTTATACTACTTTTGAGAAGATGTGGAACGATGGTATGATTTACCGCGGCGAAAAGCTTGTCAACTTCTGTCCCAAGCATCAGACCGCCTTTGCTGATATTGAGGTAGAGCACAAGGATGAAAAGGGTACGCTCTGGGACATTTCTTACGAGTTGGCTGAGAAGCCTGAAAATACCTTCATCGAAGGGGCTTCGGACGCACCCCGGGAGGAAGGTATTTTAAGCTCTGTGGTGGTCTCCACCACTCGCCCAGAAACCCTCTTCGGCGATGTTGCCGTGGCGGTAAATCCAGAGGATGAGCGTTATAAGGGTCTAATTGGCAAGTTTGTTAAACTCCCACTTACGGATAGGACTATACCTATTATTGCTGATGAACACGCTGATCCGGAGTACGGTACCGGCGCGGTAAAGATTACCCCTGCTCACGATTTTGATGACTTCGAGGTTGGCGAGCGCCACAATTTACCTCGTATTCAGGTTATTTCCGAGGATGGCCACATGATCAATGTTCCTAAAGAATATGAAGGTCTAACTACTACCGAATGCCGCAAGCAAGTTCTAAAAGATTTGAAAGAAGCTGGCCTTTTGAGGGGTGAAAAATCTATTGTCCACTCTGTAGCCCACTGTTATAAATGTGGTACCGTTTTGGAGCCCATGCTTAAAGAACAATGGTTTGTTGATGTCGAAAAGCTCGCCGCTGTTGCCATTGAGCATCTCGAAGCCGGCGAGATTAAGTTTTATCCAGAGAATAAACAGAAAGTTCTGATTGATTATCTTAAAAATCTCAAAGATTGGAACATTTCCCGCCAAATTCCTTGGGGTATCGCCATCCCGATGTTTAGGAGGGCAGATGCGGCCGATTCACCCGATTGGATCTTCGATCGCCGCACTCACTTAAGAGAGATCGAGAAAAACGGAGTCAAGTATATTCGCGATGAAGATACTTTTGACACTTGGTTCTCGAGCTCTCACTGGCCAATTGTTTGTACTGACTGGTCCAAAGGAAATCCGACCCCGTATTATCCTCTGAATGTCATGGAAACCGGCGCCGACATCCTCTTCGCTTGGGTCGCCCGCATGATTATGATGGGGCTCTACGTTACCGGCGAAGTGCCATTTAAAGAAGTATATTTGCATGGTCTTGTCCTTGATGCTCATGGCAAAAAGATGAGTAAGTCCAAGGGCAACGTTATCAATCCGATGGACCTTGTGACTAAATACGGCTCCGATGCTTTCCGCCTTGGTATTCTTCGTGGCCGCTCTGCCGGTATGAACCAAGCTTTCTCTGAAAACTCCGTTGTCGCCGGCCGCAATCTTTGCAACAAACTCTGGAATATTTCTAGGTTAGTCCAAAGTATTGTTGATGAAAATCCTCAAGAGTTTGAAAATACCTTCATCGAAGGGGGTCCGGAGCCTGGCAAGGCGAGGATTAGTGCCGAAACCCCTGTGGCGACAGGGGTTTCGGACACGCCCCGAGAGGAAGGTATTTCAAACTCCTATGTAACAGATAGCATGGGCGAAGACTGGATCTGCCGCGAAATCAACGACTGCATTAAACAGGTCGAAAACTCAATAGCGAATTACCGCTTTGCCGAGGCTGTCGAGGTTCTGTATAGCACTATCTGGGATAAGTACGCCGATTGGTTCCTAGAGAGCCAAAAAATCTTCAAAAACACCATCCTCCTAAAGCATACTCTAGAGACTCTCTTGATTACACTTCATCCTTTTGCGCCATTTGTGACTGAAGCTATCTGGCAAAATCTTTCCTGGACAGAGGGCTTTATTGCTACTGCCAAATGGCCAGACAGGCTTATTTACGACCCCATTTCGGCGGAGAACTTTGAAAACATCAAATCTATCGTGTCTGAAGTCAGAGGCACCTTACAGGCCCTCCCAGGCACCAATAATAGCAAAAAATACAGCCTGCTATACGACAATGACAGCCTTGTAGAGGATAATCTACTTCTTATCCGCACCCTCACCAAGGTTCCTACTATCAACGCCCTAGAAGGCACTCCACATGGCTTAAGGATAGCTTTGGCTAATCACGAGCTTTACTTAGACGTCCCGGAAAAGATCATAGCAGAGTATAAGGATGCGCTCACCGAGAAAATTCTCGCCGTAGGTCGCGAGCTAGATGCTCTCAACCAGCGAATGATGAATCCGAATTATGTCGAAAGAGCCCCCGAACACCTTGTCAAGGAGACCAAGGACCAAATCAAAGAAAAAGAACAGCTTATCTCCCGGCTTAAAGCCCAGCTTTCCCTCATCTAAAAATAGCCCCTTTGGGGGCTATTTTTATTGGTTTGGGGCTACCTCTTGTCGGTGTCTTCCTTGATTCCCTCTTTTATCCCCTTTGCTACCTCTTTTGCTACGCTGAGACCCTAAAAAGCTAGTGCCCTATCCAATCCGGAGCACCACCATCACCAAACAATGTTCCATCATTAATTTCCGATAGTTCTTTCCTGGCCTGCATAATATCCAACTTTAATCTTTCCGCACGTGAATTTTTACCGGCAGCGATCAATACATCATATTTAGCCCAAGCTTCTTTAATGGCCTTTTTATATAATTCGGCCTGAACCTTTAGCTTTTCCTCAAATTGCTCGGCCTCCTGTTCCTTTTTTTGCATCTCCTCAGGAGAATAAGTTTCCAACCCCTCCACATTTAATACCTCGCCTTCCGCGGTTTTTTCTAGAGCCTTTTTTGTGTAATTTATTTCTTCTTCTATTTGCTTTCGGCGTTCAAGATTGTCGCTATTGCGCATCTTGTCTTTTAAGACATCCATATGCCCCCAAAGTGTCTGATGCTGCTGCTTCAATTTCTGCGCCTGAGCCTCCTCAAAAGTAGGCATCTCTTCAAGCGATGATGTATTACTTGCAGATTCTTCTGTTTGCTCTCCAGGTGTCTTTAATATTTCCGGCATTATTCCCTCTCTTTCTTGTCGCACCTAAAAAATGCGACTATTTACTTAGTCGCGAAACCATGATTGTCCTTATGAAGAACACTCAGCGTAAATAGCCGCATCTTATTCTCCATAAGAAAAACAAACAATCATGATTTCGCACTTTCAGTATACCACATTTCTCAAAAAGCCAGAAATTGAAGCACAAACTTAGGATTCTCTCTTTGACAGATACAAGCATGTATGATATAAAAGAAAGAAGTTAGTCAAACGGGGAGCTAACTCATCCACTGGTTTTAGTGGAAATTTTAAGAAAGGGGTGTTCTTATATGAAGAATACCAGCAGTACCCAGAAAATAGTAGCAACATGTCCGATCATCGGCGGACCCGACAAGAGTAGTCTTATAGATGCTCTTAAATACGCTAATGACAAGAATATCAAGATGGACATTGTCTTTAGCATCAGCTATGATGGCATGCCACCTCCATCACCTGGATGCGCATATACCCCGATGCGGTTTGAGAAATTTCGTATCAGAGGAATAGCATATGCGAATGAGACCAAAGGTGATGAAGACCTTATTGTCACGGGTCTCTGCAAGACTCAGGTTCGACTCAGTTACAATGAGACAGAGTATAGGACCTACCGTTTCGAGGCCAATTATAACGCGGAATTCCGTGTTGGCCAGATCCAGTTTTATACTAACTAACCCGTTTTAGCCTGGAATCGCCAGGCAACACCTCACTAGCCCGGGCGTCAGCCCGGGCATTTTTATGCTGCTTAAGGGCTTGACTCCTCAAATCACTAAACCCATCAACATCGAGCAAGCCCAAGTAAAATTCGAGGAGACTAGTCAGGTCGAGCACCGGAAAGTACCGGGAGAAGACCTGATTAGCCGACAAGAATTTTACCTGGCGTGCAGCGAGTAGTTGATGGGGTTAGTGATTTGGGAGTTCACGCGCAAAATATACGATATACGGATATACGGATATATGTTGACAAACTAGAACATATGTGATATAATGGGAACAAGTTGACCACATGGGGGGTTAACTAGTATCCATTCACGTATGTGTTTGGAAATTTTTAAAAAAGGAGGTATTCGTATGAATACCAAGGAGACATCAAACGAAAGAACGTATAAGATCGTGGATGGTCCGAACAGAGATACTTTATTCGACTCTTGCAAATACGCATACGATGATAATGCGAACGTGCAGGTCCGTTTCTCGGTGCCTATTGCCTACACGATGCCCAAAGACAACCCTGGATGCCTCTATATTGCGATGGAAATTCGCAATATAAGAATCGCAAGTCTAGAACATGAAGATGGATCTGGGGCTAGTTTTAATATTTTTGGTTATTGCGAGGCAGACAAAAACGTCTTCGGCAAAGATTTTAAAGCATATCGATTCAGGGCTTACTACAATTCAAGGACTCGTGAGGGCACTATAGCTTTCTTCTAATGATTCCTCCCATTTTTCCCCACCCGCCCGGGCATCAGCCCGGGCATTTTTCTACCCTTTTAAATTTATTCTAAGTTTTATTTATGAATAAGAATCTACTTTCTTATCAAACTTTTTCAAATCAAACAGCGGCTGTTTGTCGCCATCTATAATTCCCTGCGCCGTATGCAGTAGGCGCTCTAGCGCAGCATTAGAAGAAGCCGACCCCACATGTACGGTCCGCACTACTTTTCCCCGTTCCTTGTAGCACACTTGTACCCCAGTCGCTCCAGAGGTAGTCTTAAACTTTCTTATATAAGCCATGGGACAATTTTAGCACAAACCGAGTGTTTGGCGGCCACTATTTTTACACAGCTATTCCCCATTCTTTTCCACGGAAACCACAAGCTTTTTCTGAATAATCCCCTGTTGCCTAGCAACCACACCGCCTGGCAACCCAGCTTGACAATCCATCCCGCTTCCGCTAAAATCAAACTAACAACCGTCGGCCTCACACAGCGGTTGGGAGAATTAGGTAATTATTTTGATAACCGTTCGAATCCAAAACGGCCAGTTTTACGTGTCATGAAAATTGAGAAAAGTCAAAAAAATACACGTGGAATAGAGGTGCGACTGGGTCCAGCATGAATTATGCACCAAAGCCCTGGCGGGTGACAGCCGTGGAGGGGGACCCCCAAAACATTTGCGCACGCAAATTTTTGGGGGAGGAAAACGGCTGGCAGGACCCGCCAAAATAGGTATCATGATATAATGGGAAGTATGGAAATTCCAATCACCCAATCTAAAGAATGGCAGAAGCTCCAAGATGATCTTGGTGAGACCAGTTTTTTTGAAAAAACCTCAGATTTCCAGTATTTAGCTATTTTAAGTAAAACTCCGGCAGGGAATTATCTCTATCTGCCTTATGGTCCAGTTGCAAAAGACAAATCTTCATTTAAGAATGCCCTCAGTTCTTTAGATAATCTTGCCAGGGAGCACCAGGCTATTTTTACTCGTATTGAGCCACAAAACCTAGACTTCATTCAATGCTTACCGAAGAGCACTAAAAAATCCAAAGATTTAAGCCCCAAAGAGACCTGGACTTTAGACTTAACAGGGAACGATGAGGATCTAAAGCAAAAACTCCCATCTCGCCTGCTTCGCTATTATAAGTCAGCCAGCAAAAACGGCATCTCTATTGAGGCATCTCATAATCCTGAGGATATCAAGTACTTACTTACTTTGCAGAAAGCCCTAGCCAAAGAAAAGGGAATCAGCACCTTCTCGGAAAACTATTTGCAGACTGAGCTTAGTCAGCCATTTTCTACTCTGTACCTAGCTAAATATCAAGACCCAGAGACAGGGAAATCCGATATTGTTGCCGCTGGTCTTGTTTTTGATCATCAAGCTACGCGCTACAATCTTCAGGGGGCTCAAAGCGAGCAGGGAAGGAAACTTCACGCCACGGGTATTCTTACCATCCAACTTATTTTAGATGCTAAAGCTAAAAATCTTAAAGTTTTCGATTTCTGGGGTATTGCCCCAGAAGGCGCCAATCATAATCACCCTTGGGCTGGCTTTACCAATTTTAAGAAGACTTTTGCCGGCCAAGAGGTGGATTATGCTGGTACTTACGACATCATCTTAAATCCATTCAAATATCGCATCTATCGGTCCATTCGCAAATTAAATCTCTTCCTGCGCCATCATCGTTAGGTTTGCGTGTTATAATCTACCTATGAAGTTAACGGGTTTATCAGATGCGGAGGTAACTGCCAAAATCAAGCAAGGCAAAGTTAATCGCGCCCCTAAAAAAGCCTCCAACTCCATTGGCAAGATCATTTTCCGTAATACTCTTACTATATTTAATATCGTAAACCTCATTCTGGCGATAATGGTTCTTTTAGTGGGCAGCTATAAGAACCTCCTTTTTATCTTTATTGCTATTGCTAATACTCTAATCAGTATCATTAATGAAATTCGCGCCAAAAAAGTCATCGACAAGATGCGCCTAATTGCCGAGCAACGGCCGGCAGTTGTCAGAAACGGTCACGTTCTTCAGATTGATCAAGATCAGATCGTGGATGGCGATCTTATCATTCTATCTCTTGGCGACCAAGTCATAGTAGACAGTCAAATTGTTGAAGGTATTGTCGAGGTTAATGAGTCATTCATTACCGGTGAATCCGACAACATCACCAAACATCCTGGTGATAAGCTTATCTCCGGCAGCTTCATTGTCTCAGGCGCCTGTAAAGCCACCGTTACCGCTGTTGGTGCAGATAGCTTTATTAATAAGCTCGAATCTACTGCCCACACAATCAAGACCGCCAATTCCAAGCTCTTTACCCTCATGAATAATATTGTTAAATATATTTCCTACGCTCTCATTCCAGTAGGTGCTTTATTGCTCTGGGCTCGCTTTCGTGTTCCTGGTACTACTACCGAGGTCGCCGTTACTAGCACTGTCGCCGCGCTTATCAACATGATACCAGAAGGTCTCGTTCTACTCACTTCTAGTGTGCTTGCCCTTGCTACTATTCGCCTCAGTCGCAAGAAGGTCCTTGTGCAGGATCTTTATTCCGTAGAAACCTTGGCCCGTGTTGACTGCATCTGTCTAGACAAGACCGGTACACTTACCACCGGCAAAATGAAAGTCAAAGAACTCATTCCCGCAAAAGGTCAGTCCCAAAATGCCCTTGAGAACGCGCTTATGGCCATTTTAAGCCATGTTCCAGCCGATAACGCCACCTCACTCGCCTTGAAGACAAAGTTGCCCAAAACGGCCAAATTTAAGCTCACAGAGCAAATTACCGAAATTATCCCTTTTTCTTCCGACCGCAAATATTCCGGCATTCGTATTGGCGACACCACTTATCTAATGGGTGCTCTCGAATTTATTGCGAATAACTCTGATTTCCTCGAACAGGAAAGGGAATTACCTGGTGACTACCGTGTGATTTCGGTAGTAAAATATACGGTAAATGATTCAGAAAATGGCCTATCAAAGGGTGCCCAGAGCTTGGCAAAGCGAGGGGTAGTGCCATCCGCCCATGGCGATGGACTGGACAGACATGCCCCGAGGGAGATTCTTTCTGGATCATCCGTAGAATTACTTGGCTTCGCTTTGCTCGAAGATGAGCTTCGCCGCGATGCCTCTCAGATTATCGACTACTTTTACCAGAACGACATCGCTATCAAAGTTATTTCCGGAGACAACCTTGCTACAGTGGAGAATATCGCCACCAAGGTGGGTATTAGAGATGCCCAAGGCATCGACCTCTCTACGCTTAAATCTCCTATAGATTATGATAAGCTAGCTCAGACTTATAATATTTTCACTCGTGTCAAGCCATCTCAGAAAAAATCCCTCATCCTATCACTAAAAAAGCAGGGAAACACTGTCGCCATGACCGGCGATGGTGTCAACGATATCTTAGCTATGAAAGAAGCCGATTGTTCCATTGCTATCGGCGATGGTTCCGATGCTGCTCGTCGCTCTGCCAAGATTATCCTTTTGAAATCTGACTTTTCCGCTGTTCCCAGTATTATCGATGAAGGCCGCCAGTCTATCAATAATCTCGAGCGCTCTACTGCTCTCTTCTTGGCTAAGACCGTTTACGCCTCTATTTTGGCTATAATTTTCGTTTTTCTCCCTATGCAGTATCCATTTACCCCTATAGAAATGTCTCTCCTCAACTTTGCCTGTATTGGCTTCCCAGGTATCGTTCTTTCCCTAGAGCACAACACCGATCGTATCAAAAATAACTTCACCAAGAATATCCTCACCTACTCCTTCCCGATTGGTCTCACTGTATCATTCTGTATGGCTGCGCTCTCCATCGTATCACACCTCCAGGGCTTCTCTCACCCAGAGCTTACCACTATTTCTGTTTTTGTCACCTTTACCATCGACCTCATCCTCATTTATTGGATTTCTCGCCCTCTTAACAAGCTTCGTGCTGGCCTTCTTGTTACCATTATCGGCATCATGTCGGCCGCTTTCATCATCCCCCTAATCCGTGATTTCTTTGAATTCGTTTTACTTACTCCGGATAATCTTATCGTTATGCTCATTATTATTGCCGCCGGCATAGGCATTTTTGATATCATGCGCCACCTCATGCAGAAGGTCACCACTCGCATCTTTGCGGATAACCCACATCTCAATCTCTAAATATACGTTGTCATTGACAAAAATAATGAATATGTTACAATCAAAGCAGGGTTTAAAAACCAATAGGTTTTTTATTTACCGAAAAATTTGCCGGCGGGCATAAACGTGGAGGTACTTTAAAAAATGAAAATTGAACTTACGGAAGAAAGTAGGAGACAGCTCAGGAAGATGGTTGAAGGCATCTGCCTTCACGATGTAAAGACAGCAAGAAACGCTCTTGCAAACCTTTTGCAGAACAAATTATGTGTGGGTCCTGAGGAGGACTACATCGTGGTCACCTTCAATGAAGCGATAACCACAGGCAAGCTTAATGCCTGCGATGATACCGCGCTGGCCATTAGCTGGTTAATTAAGGCATACAAACATCGCGTACGCAGAAATTTATTGCTCGACATCGCTGATGGTCTTACCGACATCAACAATGAGAGCAACCCCGAATGGGCTACAGACCTCATCATGAAGGAGTCGGATGTCCCACTTGGGTGCCGCGAGGACTTCTGGAATAACCTGAAAATAGTGGTGGAAGTCCGCCAGCTGTTCAGGCAGGCCGGATTCTCTACGGCGCTTGATGAGCGTTGTAGTCCGGTACTCATGATGCGCCGAGCTCCAGTCCACGCCTAAACATTGACATTTTGGAAACTGAATTCTACCACAAAGTTCTAGCACCTTTCTTTGCCCCCAGCATCGCTGGGGGTGTTTTCTTCTATTGCTAATTTGGGAACTCAAGTAGGTAAATATCACTTTATATTAATTATTCCTCACAAACTCCACCAACGAATTTAGAAGGTTAAATATTCTTTATAATAATAACCTTACTACTAATACTACTAACCTTATGCAGGCTCCTCTTTATTTGGCGAGGAGCGGTGGCATTAGTGGCGACTCCCTTGTCAATGTAGGCGGCTATGGCTACTACTGGTCTAGTACGGTCAATAACTCAGAGCGCGCTCGCCGCCTGGACTTCGGTTCTAGCAATGTCCTTCCCGAGAACAATGTCAACCGATACGGCGGTTTCAGTGTCCGCTGTGTTCTGCGAGAGTTCACCTACTCCGTACCCGGCACCACCCTAAATGATAATGGTATAGATCTCCTTGGTGGTCAGAATGTTGGTTATACTCCTAATGCCTTTACTACCATTATGAATACTACTCCTCTTTACTTTATTCGTTCGGGCTACCTGAGTGGCACTACCCTGTACCTTTTCGGAGCTTACGGGGCCTACTGGTCTAGTACGGTGAATTCCTCCTCCTACGCGTACCACCTATACTTCTCTTCCACGGCTCTGGGCCCAGCGAATCGCAGCTTCCGTAACAGCGGAAGGTCTGTACGTTGTCTCTCCCGCTAGAGGCTCCGCTCTCCCTAAGAAGTTTCTTCTTCCTTCT
>JAZQXF010000022.1:0-2001 GCA_045632725.1 Candidatus Nanosyncoccus sp. | reverse complement strand
GAGATGGTGGGGCGGAGAGTGTCTGCCCAAAAAGTTTGAGAAGTATTACCAGAAGTGCCTGTTATGTATACGAGAAACATACCAACGCCAAACGAGTGCCGATCGTATGGAGAGAGCAACCAGAAATACTCTCCACTCCTCCCAAAGGAAGCATAGGAATAATTGGAGGAAAGCTGACTAAGACTATCCGGTCCAGTATTAGGAGCAGTGTAATGGTGATAGAAGCCATGGCCTATTAAGATTAAAACTTATAAATTAGTATATAAAGCCAAATTAAACCTTATAGGATAACAATCGAGACCAAAGATGATATAATTAAATTATGAAAATTGCAATTCTAGGCTATGGTAAAGAGGGCAAAGCCGCCGAAAAATACTTTAAGGCCAAATTTCCCGACTCTACTTTTGATATCTTTGAAAATTTTACCCCAGAGGAAATTAAACAGAGAGATTATTCATCCTATGATATAATTCTACGTTCCCCCAGCGTACCACCATTGGGGCTAAAGAACGAATCTAGCCTTACCAAATACTTTTTTGACCACTGTCCTTGCCAAATCATCGGCGTTACTGCTACTAAGGGAAAGGGCACCACTTGCTCATTTATTAAGTCTATCCTGGATTCGCTAGGAGAAGATGCTTATTTGGTTGGCAACATTGGCACCCCTGCCATTGAAGTGCTAGACCAACTCACGCCGAACTCCATCGTAGTTTATGAAATGTCCAGCTTTCAGCTTTGGGATCTAGAAAAATCTCCCCATATTGCAGTAATCGGCCATCTGGAGCCAGACCACCTTAATGTTCATAAAGATTATGCAGACTATTTAAACGCCAAGGCTAACATCTGCAAGCATCAAGTAGAGAATGATTACTTGATTTATTATTCCAGGAATCCCGAATCTGCCAAGATTGCCAATGAATCTCCAGCCCACAGAGTCCCTTATCCCTACAAAGTCCCGAATGAGATTCTAAAGGCTATTAAGCTTCCTGGTGCCCACAATCAAGAAAATGCTCTCGCCGCTATTGCTGCCACAGCTAGCTACTATAATATATCACCAGATGAATTTATCGAAAGAAAGAAAGCTGAGATCATCACGGGGTTAAATAGTTTTCACGGCCTACCTCACCGCCTTGAGTTTCTCCGCGAGCTACATGATGTCAAATATTATGATGACAACTTTTCTACCAACCCATCTTCTACTCGTGTTGCCATTCAAGCCTTTCCAAATGATAATGTCGTTGTTATTATTGGCGGTCGCGACAAAACCAACTATGGAGACTTGCCCGAAATCTATGAAATTTTACAAACTCCCCAGATTAAAAAGATTATTTTGATTGGCGAATCTGGTCACGAACTCGCCCAACGTTATCAAGATAAACGTTTTATTTTAGCGGACTCACTAAAAGAAGCCGCCGATATGGCTAGATTCCAAGCCGAATCTATTTCGCCAGCCGCTGTTATTATGTCTCCAGCCGCTGCTAGTTTTGATATGTTTGAAAATGTCTACGATCGTGGCGATCAATTTAAGAAAATAATAAATAGCTATACGCCAGCGGCGCCCTCACAAACTCCACCAACGAATTTAGAAGGTTAAATATTCTTTATAATAATAACCTTACTACTAATGCTACTAACCTTATGCAGGCTCCCCTTTATTTAGCTCGGCCTGGCTATATTAATGGCGGTTCCCTCAATGGTGCAGGCGGCAGTGGCAACTACTGGTCTAGTACGATCTATAATTTAGAGCGCGCTCGCTTCCTAGGCTTCGATCCTAGCGGTGCCAATCCCGAGTACGACTACTACCGGTATCGCGGTTTCAGTGTCCGCTGTGTTCTGCGAGAGTCGCAGTTTATTTTATTCTTGATATTCCGTATCAAATAGCAAATATAATTACTCTATTATGGGAGGTTGATAAATTACTCTATCGTGGGGTTGATTTACAAGTTAGCGTGTGGTAGGATTAAATTAGAGTTTATTTAGATTGCTTCTTTGTGGGAGCAA
>JAZQXF010000021.1:0-16730 GCA_045632725.1 Candidatus Nanosyncoccus sp. | reverse complement strand
GTAGTACCCGTAAGCTCCGAAATAGTACAGGGTAGTGCCACCCAGGTAGCCCGAACGAATAAAGTAAAGAGGAGTGGTTTTCATAATGGTAGTAAAGGCATTAGGAGCATAACCAACATTCTGACCACCAAGGAGATCTATACCATTATCATTTATGGTGGTGCCGGGTACGGAGTAGGCTTTTAATAATCTTCTACCAAGGTAAATTCCTTGCCAGCTATAGATATGATGGAATCTGGCTGAGCGCCCATGGTGGTAAGTTCGCCGCGAATGCCAAGCTTTTTCATAATGTCGCGCAAGCGATTAACGCTGGCGTAATTATTTAAGTCTGTGCGGCGAGCGAATTTTTCAATTTTTTCACCAGTCACAACAAACTTACCATCTTCGGTTTTTTCTACCTTCCAAGCAGTTTTTAATTCTTTAGGATTTAGTGAAATAACCGGGATATCTGCACGGGGCCTGTCAGACATGCCTTTTTCCGGACCGACTTTCTCGCCTTCGATGTCATACGCTGAGTGGCCGGGAAAGCTTGCCCTTTGGGCAACTTTCTCGGCACTGTCAGGAATATACATCTCAGAGCTCGAAAATCGGGAATTGTCCTCGAAAAAGGCATTGTCTGCCACCCGTGCGGATAACTCTCGCAATAATTCTTTTAACCCCTGATGAGCGCTGGATGAAATCGTAAAAACCTGGGCGGAAGGGTTTTTGGCTAAAATTGAGGCTATTTGCATCTCGATAATCTCTTTATCTACACCTTCACACTTGGTAAGCGCTACGATTTCGGGGCGGTCTTTTAAGTCTGAATATTTTTCTAGCTCTTTACGAATGGTTTCGTAAGCTTCACCGGCATCATTATTATAAATGTCTACCAGATGCAGTAAGACAGCCGTGCGGTCTACATGGCGCAGGAATGCGTGCCCTAAGCCTTTACCCTCGGCGGCGCCTTCGATGAGGCCAGGGATATCGGCTATAAGTAAGTCGCGATCGTCAATAGTAGCTACGCCAAGGTTTGGCGTAATGGTAGTAAATGGGTAGTCTGCAATCTCGGGCTTGGCATTAGATACCACGGAAAGAAAAGTAGATTTACCAGCATTAGGTAAACCCACTAGGCCGACATCAGCCATAGTCTTAAGCTCTAGCTCGGCTTCAAACTCCTCGCCTGGCTCGCCAACCTCAGCAATAATCGGAGCCTGGCGAGTAGAACTCTTAAAATGGGCATTGCCAAAGCCACCATCGCCGCCTTTGGCAATAATCGCCTCTTGGCCGTCGGTAGTCAAATCGGCTACAACTTCACCGTTTTTACGAACTACTGTGCCAATCGGCACTTCCACGATCAAATCTTTACCGCTGCGCCCAGCTGCGCGCTGACCGGCGCCATTCTTGCCATTTTCGGCAGTTAGAATAGGGGTGAAACGAAAATCTACCAGGGTATTAGTGTCTTTATCTGCTTTAAAAATAATATTGCCACCACGGCCACCATCGCCACCATCTGGGCCGCCCTTAGGGATGTAAATTTCGCGCCGAAAAGAAACGGCACCATTGCCGCCATCACCGGCTTTTAAGCTAACCTTGGCAGTATCAACAAACATGCCATAATTATATCACGAAAAAGCAATCTATGACAGATTACGAGAGATATTGCAAGAATTATCATTATATACCTTTATTATATCACGCTTATACTAAAAAGTCAATACTTGACAGCCATATGCTTATGCTTTAATATGGTTCTAAGCTGATACGCTTCACAGGGGTTCCACTGAGTTACTTAGTGGAGTGTGGAGACTTACATTAAAAAACAAAAAGCGGATTAAAACAAAACAATGTGCCCCAAGGGTGGGCGCGCATCAGCGCGGGAAGAGAGATTAGTGTGAACGGTCTCTCTTTTTTATTATGCCCATGTTGAGCTTTGGATATGAGCTTGATTTTCGGTTTGTCGGTATTCCATTTGTAATATAAGTTCAGATAGGGTAATTTGACTCTCCAAATATAGATGTTATAATAGAGGTGGGTATTTCGCCATTATTTTTCAGAGGAGGCGGTATAAACGATGAGTGGATACCAGTTTTTTAATAGGAAGGATCCCCAAAAGCTTGCGGACTTCAAAGGCTTCGTGGTGAACGTGAAGAAAATTTTGTTCTTCAATAAAAATGAAGAGTCTTACACGATTACCACCCGCAATATCGTTACAAATGATCGTGATTTGATTCGGAAAACTCAGATTAGCAATGGAGACTGGCTATACATAGGTCTCCACTTCAATAAGGAGTTCCTAGCCAGATCCGCCTGTTTCATGTTCCACAATACTATGATATGGGAAATGGAACGCACTTCCGAACAGATTGCATGGTCATATAGAGATGCGGTCAATGGCTGTCTGAGGGAAGCACTAGCCAATTTCGACATTGATAACCCTTGGCACAGGCCGGAGTATTTTATCAGTAGTACTGGCCTGCAATACCTCTCTAGGTCTACAAAGCAGGATGCCAAGATGATTATCCTGGATGAAGCCATACGGGATCCTTATGGGCTAATAATATACGCAACACAGTGTAGAGCCGGTTTCACCGGATAAGCCCTGACCAACCGCCGCTCCTTGCGGCGGTTTTTACTTTTTGAAAGATTATAGGGAAAATGTTATAATAGTAGATATGATAAAATTTACGATAATCACACTTTTTAGAGAGGCGTTAGAGCCATATCTGAAAACATCGATGATGTGGAAAGCCACCGAGAAAGGGTTGGCGGAGTTTGATTTTGTAAATTTACGAGATTTTGGCCTGGGGCCACACAAATCTGTAGATGATACACCATACGGGGGTGGAGATGGGATGCTTCTCCGGTGCGAGCCGGTATTTAATGCGATAGAGTCAGTGAAAGAGCGGGATCCATCCGCAAAGGTAATTTTGCCCACCCCAGTAGGAGAGATTTGGAATCAAAAGATGGCTAGGATGCTGGCAGGAGCTACCGATGCGCACTATATTATTCTTTGTCCTCACTACGAGGGGTACGATGAGCGAATTTTATCAATCGTAGATTATAAAATTTCCCTAGGAAAATATGTACTAACTGGAGGGGAGTTGCCGGCGCTAATTATGATAGATTCTGTAGTGCGACTGATTCCAGGGGTACTAGGTGGCGAAAAGTCAGCCGAGATAGAAAGCTTTTCGGATGGAGATAATCTAGAGTACCCTCAATATACTAAGCCATATGACTTTCGGGGAATGACCGTACCGGACATCTTGCTCTCTGGCAACCATGGTGAAATAGCCAAATGGCGCCAAGAGCATAGCGGTAAAGCTGAATAAATACATACTACTTCTGCATCAGTGGCGATAAAGATGATATAATGAGGCCATGGATTTGTCTGCCGATATAGAAAGCCTGAACGGTGTTGGCCCCAAGCGGGCCGAGATATTGAGGCGAGCAGGGATTCGCACAGTACGAGATTTCTTCTATAATTTGCCAAGAAGCTACGAGAACTATGAAGCGCCTACCTCTATTTCCGAAATAAAGCCTGGCAAAGTAGTGATCAAAGGGAAGATTGATAGCCTATCTACTAGGCAGACAAAAAAACAGCGCCTGGCCATCACTGAGGGAGTAATAAGAGACAACACTGGTGCAGTAAAGGTAATATGGTTTAACCAAGCCTACCGAGCAAAACAATTTTCAAGAGAAAAGGAATATTATTTTACTGGTAATTTTGAGTTAAGGAATGGGCGCTATAGCCTAACTTCGCCCTCTACATCAGAGGTACACCTTATAGACCCAAAGGATGGCATTAATCCTATTTATGTAGCTCATAAAAAGCTAAAATCAAATGATTTCGAACGACTCGTGGCGAATTCGCGGAGTAAATTTAACGAAATTCCCGATTTATTACCTACGGTAGAACCAGGCACACGGCGAAATGCCCTGTTTCATGCGCATTTTCCAGACTCCCCTGAGTCCATACAAGAGGCACGCGACTATCTAGCCTACGAGGAGATGTTTGAGCTAATTTTAGCATCCAAGCTAAATAGACAAGAAAATGAAAAGCTCAAAGCGCCCAAGATACCATTTGAAGTGGAGAAGATCAAAGATTTTGTGGCAAGGTTGCCTTTTAAGCTAACTAAAGCGCAGAGATTGGCGGCCTGGGAAATCTTCCAAAATATGGAAGAAGATAAGCCAATGAATAGATTATTACAGGGAGATGTGGGCTCTGGTAAGACCATGGTGGCAGCCATGGCGGCTTATGAAGCGATTTTGCAAGGATACCAAGTAGCACTGCTAGCACCCACTGCCGTACTAGCCACTCAACACTACGAGGGTTTAAGCAAGATTTTAAATCAATTTGGCGTAGAGACCGCTCTATTAATTGGCTCCACTAAGGGCAAGACTGGGTTAAAGAAAGAGATTGCATCTGGCAAAATAAACTTTGTCATAGGCACCCATGCCCTTTTGACAGATGATACAGAGTTTGACAATTTGGCGTTGGTTATAATAGATGAACAGCATCGTTTCGGAGTGGAACAGCGACAAAAATTATTACTAAAATCGCCTAAAGGCCTGGCACCCCACTTTTTAGCAATGACAGCCACCCCAATACCGCGCTCTTTACAACTAACAATATTCGGCGACCTAGATGTATCTATCCTAAACGAAATGCCAAAAGGTCGCCAGCCAATCACTACGAAGATTTTGACAGAGATAGAGATTAAAGATTCACTTTATCCAAAAATTCAGGAAACTTTGAATAGCGGTAGCCAAGCTTATTGGATTTGCCGAGCAATAGATGATGATCCACGTACTGAGACCACCTCAGTAAAATCACGTTGTTTGAAGTTGCAGCGCGATTTTCCTCGTGCGAAGATCGAATTCCTACACGGCAGGATGAAGCCGGCCGAAAAAGATGAAATAATGGGGAGATTTTCTAGGGGAGAAATCCAAATTTTGGTATCTACCACGGTAGTAGAAGTTGGCGTAGATGTGCCAAATTCCACACTCATGATCATAGAGGACGCAGAGGGGTACGGCCTGGCCCAACTACACCAATTGCGAGGCCGGGTAGGACGAGGAAGCAAGGCATCATCCTGTTATTTATTGACCTCTGGCAATGCCAAGCCATCAAAAAGGTTGAAAGAGCTAGAGAATTCTACCGATGGATTCTACTTGGCCGAAGTAGACCTCAAGATACGCGGGGCTGGCGAAATCTATGGGACATTGCAGCATGGAGCACTAGATTTACGTATTGCTACATTATCCGACACAAAAACAATCCACCGGGCGCAGGCCGATGTACAGAGCTTCTTGCAAAATCCAGAAAATATGTTAAAGTATAAGGAGCTTATGGCTGGTATCGCAAAATATCAGCAAATTACCACATTAAACTAATATATTTTATGAATACTATCAAAATTACATCTGGAAAATTTCGCGGCAGAGCAATCGCTTCACCTAATTCTAAAGCCACCCATCCGATGGGGGCAAGGGAAAAGTTGGCATTATTCAATATGCTAAACGATTACTTAACAGGGGCAAACGTACTAGATGCCTATGCTGGCTCGGGCGCACTGGGAATAGAGGCTTTATCACGCGGAGCCAATCAGGTAACCTTCATAGAGAGGAATCATCATGCAGCGCAAACAATTCGGAAGAATCTTGCAGAGTTAGGCCTAGCAGAGGTATCTACCATATATGAGTGCAGTGTAAAAGATTTTTTGACATCGGAGCGGTTTGACATAATCCTTGCAGACCCGCCATATAGTGAGTTCGAAATAAATGGAGTAAAAAAAATAGCCAAGTTTTTGAAAGAGAGTGGAATATTGATATTATCACACCCGAATGAGGCGCCCGAACTAGCTGACCTAACCCTACAAAAAACCCGAGCATATGCTAATGCGCGAATCTCGGTTTATATAAAATAACCCCTAGAACTTTGACTTTTTATGAAAAGTGTGGTATAATGGAGATATAAGGAGTTTTATATGTATAATCAAACAGAGATGGAGAAGAAAGAGCGCCGCAAGATCATAATTGCTGCCACTATCTCAGTGGTGATAATTTTGGCTTTGGTCGTGGCGATTATCGTGGTCGCAACCAAGAAATCTTCCCGTAGCAATAATGTCAGCGAAGGGGAAAACACGGCATTCGAGATTACTGAAAACAAAGACCAAGAAAAAGAGCAAGAGAAGCAGACTAGTACAGAGAAAGAAGAGAAAAAGACAGAAAAAGAAGCTACCACAACTGAAAAGAGTTCAGAGAATAATAGCTCTACGGTAGGAACAATTACTACGGAGAAGAGCACTAGCACAAGCCAGAACACTGCTGTGGCTACCGTAGTTGATGATGATATACCAAGTACTGGTCCAGAGGAAGCTTTGCCGCTTGCACTGATGGCCGGGATGCTCGTGACTTATCTTTCTTCTAGAGTTTTAGCTAAAAGAGAGGCTTAAATCCATAAAAAGCGGGGCAAAAGCCTCGCTTTTTTGGTATTTTATGCTATAATTGAGATACGCCCGGATGGTGGAATTGGCAGACACGTATGCCTTAGGAGCATATACCGCAAGGTGTGCAGGTTCAAGTCCTGTTCCGGGCACCATTTAATCACGCCTTAATTTGGGCGTATTTTTTATGCTATAACTTTGTTGACTTTTCTGCAAGGGTGTGATATAGTAAAATAGTTGTATGCTCATTGCAACAAAAAAAATACTTGATGGGAGTGATTTAAAATGAGCAAGAGCAATGAACTTTTAGAGTTGGTCGACAAAATTTTTATGACCGAGATCTGGCTTGCTGCCAGAGAACTTTGGAGCGTGACAGAGGTAGAAGGGATGTCGCGCCCCACTAAGCTCTCCTACGAAGAGAAAGTCGGCGGCAAGGTTGTGGTAATGGCAAAAAAGGTCGAATGGCCAATTGCTACCGCGGAGATAGAGACAGAATCTGCTGAAGGTGAGCTAAAAAGAGTAAAAAGAATATCATCGATGAGCTTGCTTTCTGCCGATGAGGTAGAGGTGATGCTTGATAGGAAACAGAAAGAGATGCCCGTGCAGCAGGCAATAGCCGTACTAGCCCGTGGGGTAGATCCCGATGTGGCAACGGCGATCGAGTCATTTCGATCAGGCAATGAGATACCTGAGCTCATTAGCAGAGATGATTTACTGAGGATTCTGACTGCCGACAAGAATGGCATAGCCAGATTGGCAACAGCTCTGCCGATGGCAATCGACAATTATCAGAACCGCCATAATGGGATGCTGAAAGTCCACTATCGCGACTTTCTGGAAAGCTCCCCCATAGGGGCGGAAAAGGTTGTCAGAGCCCTGAGGCTCGTAGTAACCCTTGCCAAGCAGGAACGCGAATCCCTTTTGGCAATGCTGTCCCCCGAAAGAACAGCATCACCCTGCCTCAGAGGCGCCCTGGAAGACAGCCGTAAAGATTATGATGCGGCGAGAAAGATTGTCGGAAAGATGTGTCTGACCGGCGCATTCTTCCCGGTGCTGCTAACACAGGCAGAGAAAGTCTACTCGGATGTTTTCGAACATCCGACATTCCTTCGCGATTAACGGTCGACTAAACCCATCCCCCTAGCTCCCCGGCAGCCAGCCGGGGGCTTTTTGTGTATTAAATATTTTTGTATGTTATAATCATAATCAGAATGGGGAAAATTGCCAAATATTTGAATCAGTTAATTGTTGGTAATGTTTTTGACAGCCCAGAGATCCTGGAAGCTTACTCGACCGATTGCTCCGTGCTAAGAATAAAGCCAAAATTTGTAGCTTTTCCAGAATCTACTGAAGATATTCGGAAACTGATGCGATTTTTCAACCAAATTGCCGCTAAAGAGATACCGGTATCGGTCACAGCGCGAGGCTCGGGGCTAGATGAGGGCGGGGCAGACCTGTCGGCCGGTGGATTAGTTATTTCCACCGAGAAGCTTAATCGGATGCTGGAAATTGACCCGCGCGAGAAGCTAGTACGCGTGCAGGCCGGAATAACGCTAAGAGAGCTAAACACGGCTTTGTCAGTGTCTGGACTCAATATCCCGATCAGTGGCCACGATGGCGATACTATTGGTGGACTAATCTCTAATGTGCCCGTAGATGATAATGCTGGCAAATACGGCGGTATCGCAAACTTCGTAGAAAGAATAGAGGTAATATTAGCCAATGGCGAATGCTTGCAAACTAGTCGTTTAAAGAAATACCATGTAGCCAAAAAAGCAGCTGAGAAATCCATGGAGGGCGATATTTACCGCAAAATTTCCAAGCTACTCAAAACTAAAGCCGAGCTGATAGATGATATGACTAAGCACCCGACACGCGACCATAGTGGGTATCCTGGAATAATTAAAGTTCAACGCAAAGACACAATGGATTTGATGCCACTATTCTTTGGTGCACAGGGGACACTAGGAATTATCTCTGAAGTAATTTTGAAGGCGGTGCCATTATGTAAAAAACCGACCAGAGTGGTGGCCACCTTCAAGGAATTAGATCCAGCTTTAGAGTTTGCCTATACGATCAAACCCATGAGGCCACGCAAGATCAACTTCTATGACCTGAAGATCCTACAGGAAGCGCGTGAATCTGGCAAGAATCTGGATGGAGTAATTCGTAAGCTAGAAGATGGCTATGTGATACTCGCGAGTTTTGATGAAAGAATTAATGGTTGCATTAAAAAAATCACTGCGATACAAGAGCATTTTCCGCGCACAACAAAGTTTATGATTGAAACACCAGAAGATCACACAGCCATTAATGAATTAGAGAGCGCCTTATCTATCTATCTAAATTCTGCACGAGGCAGCGAGCGAGTGCCAGTATTAACCGATTTCTATCTACCAGCGAGGAATGTTGGTAGTTTCTTGAAGGATTTAAAGATATTAGAGCAAAAACTGGATCTAGATTTGGCATTATTTGGCTCGTATGCCACATCTATTTATAGCCTACGACCAAAATTCAATCTAGAGGATAAAGATTTTAATAAAAAAGTGGCTACTTTTCTGCGTGCTGGAGCATATATAATAGACCGGCAAGATGGTGAGCTAGCTGGCGGTACGCCAGAGGGGCGACTAAAGGCCGTGGTCACCAGCACCGAAATGAAAGATGCCGAGCGAGAATTATATCTCAAAATAAAAGAAATATTTGATCAAAACAATGTACTAAGTCCAGACATTAAGCTGGGGGCGAGCTCCAAATTTACCTTAACCCACTTTAGGAATAGCAGTTTGCCAAAAATTATGCTATAATGCCTATTAGTATATAGGAGTTATTATGAAAACTACAGTCAAGAAACTGTCTGATTCGCGCGTGGAGATTAAGGTCACGCTAGATGCTAATGATTTAAAACCAGCAAAAGAAAAGGCATTAGAAAAATTGTCTAAGGAAATTCATGTCGAAGGTTTCCGTAAAGGCAAAGTGCCAGTAGATGTAGCAAAAAAGTTTATTCCAGAAAATGATTTAAATGCCGAAACAGTAGATACCGCAGTGCGCACCACTGTGATAGAGGCTTTCTCTAAAAATGAGAAGTCGCCACTAGTGTTGCCAAGCGTAAATGTTACCAAGTATGTACCAGATGAAATAGTAGAATACACCGCCACGGCAGACATTATTCCAGAGATTAAATTGGGCGACTTCAAAAAGTTAGGCGTGAAGAAAGAAGAAGTCAAAGTCTCCGAGAAAGAAATCAAAGAGATTCTTGACAACATTGCCACATCTTTTGCTGAGAAAAAGACAGTAAAGCGCGCCGCAGCTGATGGCGATGAGGTGATTATTGACTTTGTCGGTAAGAAAGATGGTGAAGCCTTTAAGGGTGGCTCAGCAAAAGATTATCGCCTAACCTTAGGTTCCAAGACTTTTATTCCAGGCTTTGAGGATGGAATTGTCGGTCACGAGCCAGGGGATAAGTTCGACCTGAATCTGACTTTTCCAAAAGATTACGGCGTAAAAGATTTAGCCGGAGCTAAAACCGTGTTTGAGGTACTGGTTAAGCAGGTAAACGAGATCAAAAAACCAACGATCGATGATGAAATGGCCAAAAAATGTGGTCCATTCAAAGATTTGAAAGAACTGAAGGCTGATATCGAGAAGAATTTGAAAGCGCAAAGCGAACACAAAGTCGGCGAAAAGTTTAAGGATGGTCTAGTTAATGCCTTGGTAAAGAAATCCAATATTCCAGCGCCAGAGATTCTGATTGATGATCAGATGCGGATGATTAAGGATGATATGTCTAGAAACGCCGCTGCGCAAGGTATGAGTTTTGAGGATTTTCTCGAACGCAATAATGAAACTATGGAGAACTGGGAAAAGGAAGCTCGCAAAATTGCCGAGACACGCGTAAAGGCATCGTTGGCGCTGCAAACCTTGGCAGTAGAGCAGAAAATCACCGTTTCCGATGACCTGGTAGCGGCAAAAATTGCCGAGCTAAAGGATGTTTACAAGAAATCTCCAGAAGCGCTTAAAAACCTAAAAAATCCAAATGTTAAAATGGATATTAAAAATCGAATGATTATCGAGAAAACTTTGGATTTCTTAGTAAAAGAAAATAGCTAGAAAATCAACTTTCTAACCTCGTACTCTTGATATATGAAAAAGTACGAGGTTTCTTGTTTCAAGAAAATATGTTATAATATTTTCATGATATATCTGGATCATGCAGCAGCGACACCGGTGTCGAGCAAGGCTTTACAGGCGATGGAGCCATATTTTTTGCATGATTTTTTTAACCCTAGCGCAGCATATTTGCCGGCCAAAAAAGTAGCGGCAGATTATGGAGCGGCCAAGGATAAAATAGCGCATGCAATCGGCGCCAAAGGCACAGATATCGTAATTACTGGCGGGGCAACCGAGGCGAATAATCTTGCTTTCAATGCCATAAAGACAGAGCTTTTATCCCACTCGGGGCCGTGTCCATCCGGCCTGTCGCCACAGGCGGATGGCACTAATCCTCGCGCTGCCGCGCTCCGGAATGCCCCGAGTCGGGACAAAAGCCCTGTCCTATATCTCGAGACCGAGCATGATTCGGTGCGAGCGGTGGCGAGACAATATGGTGGTAAGACCATAAAGGTACTGCCAAGCGGAATGGTTGATCTAGAAGATTTAAAAGCAAAGATCAATGATGAAACAATGCTAGTTTCGATATCCCTAGCCAACAATGAGCTCGGGACCATTCAGCCAATGGCGGAGATTGGTGCCCTGATACGAAAAATAAAACTAGACAGGCTAAAGCGTGGAATACAGAGGCCATTGTACCTACACTCGGATGCTTCGCAGGCGCTAAATCTATTAGATATTAGCGTAGCTAGGCTGGGCGTAGATATGCTGACTCTAAATGCCGCCAAAGTGTATGGGCCAAAAGGCGTAGGGGCATTATATGTAGCACACGATGTAAAATTGTCACCAGTCAGCCTAGGTGGTGGGCAAGAACAAGGCCTGCGCTCTGGTACCGAAAATATACCTGGAGTAATAGGGTTTGCCACAGCAATAACAGAAGCCAAAGAGCATTTAAATGGTAATCGCAAAAAATATGCGAATTTGAAGAAAATTTTATTGAGCGAATTAGAAGATTACGAGTTAATCAACAAGAAGCATACGCTTGACAATTTTATAGTTTTGTGCTATAATGGTATAGATGCAGAGAGGTTAATCTATCTTCTTGAAGAGCGTGGCATGTATGTGGCAACTGGGGCGGCGTGTGCCGCATCTAAGGGGCAGAAATCACATGTATTGATCGCAATAGGACTATCTGATACACAAATTGCCGGATCCCTACGCTTGACCCTGGGGGAAACCAATACCGAAGAGCAAATGCACGAAGCAGCGAAGATCATCAATCAGGCAGTTCGGGATGAGAAAAGGAGACTAAATGGCTAGGCAGAAGACCGTCTTCTTAGGAATGTCTGGCGGGGTAGATTCTAGTGTATCGGCATTGCTTTTGAAAGAGCAGGGATACAAGGTGGTGGGCATATATATGAAAAACTGGTCACGCGACCTTCCCGGAATGAAATGCCCATGGGCGGAAGATTTAGCCGATGCTAAGCGCGTAGCGGTGAAGTTAGGGCTAGACTTTGAGGTATGGGATTTTGAAGAGGCCTACCGAGAAAAAGTTGTAGAATATATGCTAAATGAATTCCGCAAAGGCAACACGCCAAATCCAGACATCATGTGCAACCAAGAAATTAAATTCAAGTTATTCTACGAAGAAGCAATGAAACGAGGTGCGGATTATATTGCTACTGGGCATTATGCACGTATAGGGCGATTCAAACACGACTTTCCTGGGGATGGGTCGCTCGCGCCTGTCGTTACAGGGCTCGCGCCCTCATCCTCGGTCGTAACCTCCGGAAACCCCAGGAAAGTTAGTTTGCAATCGCCCACAAGCCTGCTGCGGGCAGTAGATGAAAATAAAGACCAGACCTATTTCCTTTATCGTATCTCAGAGGAGGCGCTTGCGCATACAATTTTCCCAATCGGCGAGATGACAAAGCCAGAAGTGAAGAAGCTAGCAGAAAAGCATGGCCTACACAATGCCTACAAAAAAGAGTCGATGGGTGTATGTTTTGTAGGCGAAGTGGGGATGAAGGATTTTCTGAAAGAATATATCGATATAAAGCCGGGCGAGATCAGGGAGATAGAAAGCGAAAAAGTACTAGGATATCACGAGGGTGCAATATTTTACACAATTGGGCAGAGACATGGACTTTATCTTAATGGTGTGGCTGGGGAGATAAATGATGGGCTGCCGTATTATGTGGTAGCAAAGGATCTAGAGAAAAATGTTGTCTATGTATCGAAGAATTTAAATGATGAGCATATTTGGATGGATGAGCTAAAGCTAAAAGACATCATCTTAAGGGAATCTACGCAGGTCCCGACATCAACATCCTGCTCGGGGGCGTGTCCAGCCGGCCTGTCGCCACAGGCGGCTGGCACTACTCCTCGCGCTGCCGCGCTCCGGACCCCCCTTCGCCAGGATGTTGATGTCGCCAATACAGATAACTATAATGTCTTAGTGCGTTTAAGGCATCGCGCACCACTAATCCCAGCTAAAATTGTACTCGAGGAGAATAACACTGCAGTGCTGAAATTTGAAAATAAGATCAAGCGCCCGGCGGCAGGACAATCGGCCGTAATCTATGATGGCGAAATCTGCCTGGGCGGAGGAATCATATTATAATTTGACATGAAAAATCCCCTCCGAAGAGGGGATTGTTTTAGGTCGCGAAGCTGGCCACGACCTGCGTCGTAACTAGTTTACACCCATGGTAGAATGGGACCATGTCGGTTCCATTGTACCTAAGTTGCCTATTATAGCAAAGACGGCTATTGAAGTAAAAGCCATCGTTTGGGTTGCCAAAAGCCATGAGCTCCAACAATACGTTAGAAGTCTCCGGCTTTTGCATGCCGTTGTAAATGGCATTAGTTATGTCCAGTGTCCAAAAGGCATCGTAAGGGTATGACCATTCTGGGGAGAGGTTCTGTTCTTTCAGATATACTTCTCTTTCAAAAGGTTCTGGCCCATGCCAGGCTATATCTATGATATAGTCTTTGGAGTCCCGACTGATTTCTACCCACGAATGGCGACACACTATGCAACCATCAAGCTTGTAATACCCCCGGCAAAGCCGTGCTGTTTTATCATCCTTTAGAGCAATCATCATTAGCGCTGAAAGTTGATAGCAAATCCCGCATTCGAGATACCTCTCTAAGCGAAGAAAAGCGTTTGACCGAAAATACCTGTCAAGCTTAACGCCATGGAAATATAAACCATTAGCCGCTGGCATTATTTCTTTGTCTGACAATGTTAACACCCCTTTTATTTTATTTAATGTGCAATTATTGCTTTAATTATATCACAAAAAATTAAAAAAGTCAACCAAAAGCTCTTCACAAAAAACCTACCCATGTTGTATGGGTAGGTTTTATAGTACTATGCCGCAATGAATAGGAGATTTGCGAAAAGCAAGGTAGCCGCTAAAACACTCATCGAAATCACGAAGAACATGTTGGACTTTTGCCCACGCTGATATTTCTCGTAGCAAATGCCTTTTTTACAAGACTTCTTCGCTGGGGTGCGAGTGGCCTTCTTGGCAGTTTTGGTTGCAGTTTTTTTCTTAGCTTGAGCCATAGTAATTCCTTTTTATAATGCTTAAGTTTATAGTAGCACAGGTTTACCAAAATAGCAAGAAATGTTATAATTGCCTCTATGGATGCTAATGAAATTAGACATAGATTTTTGGATTTTCAAGTGCGAAAAGGCCACAAAGTCATACAACCAGCGCCACTAGTGCTAGAGAATGACCCAACCACATTATTTACTGGCTCTGGGATGCAGCCACTTTTACCGTATCTTTTAGGTAAGAAACATCCGGATGGAACAAGGCTTTGCGATTCTCAGGCTTGTATGCGCCTACAAGACATTGAAGATGTAGGTGATCCACGCCACACTACCGTTTTTGAGATGCTGGGGAACTGGTCGCTGGGTGATTATTTCAAAGAAGAGCAGATTCGGAATTTCTTTGAGTTTTTGACCAAAGAAGTAGGGCTAGATCCTTCTAAAATTTATGTAACTTGTTTTATTGGCAATGAAAAGTACGGCATACCTAGAGATACCGAAGCGGCAGAAATTTGGCAAAATGTCTTTAGTGAAGCTGGGGTAGAGGCAAAGATCGCCGAAATCGGCTCAGCTAAGGAGGGGGACAAGCGTGGAATTAAGCCAGGGGAGAGAATTTTCTTCTACGATGACAAAGAAAACTGGTGGAGCCGTGGCGGCGGATGCGACACCACTCCAATAGGTGACCCCTGTGGGCCAGATTCTGAAGTGTTTTATGATTTTGGCGAAGAACTCCAAGATGAGGCTAAGTACGGCTTGGCGCACCCGGCCAGCGATGGAGCAAGGTTCATGGAGATTGGTAACCAAGTTTTTATGCAGTATCGCCGGAAGGAAGATGGCTCATTTGAAGAATTAGAAAAAAAGAATGTGGATTTTGGTGGCGGATTAGAGAGAATATCTGCGGCGGCGATTGGCAGCTTTGATGTATTTAGGACCTCACTGATGCAGCCGATTATTGCAAAATTAGAGGAAATCTCTGGTAAAAAATATGACAATAATACTGATGAAATGCGCGTAATAGCAGATCACATACGTGGAGCATATCTTCTGGCAGCACAGGGTTTGGTGCCATCCAATAAGACTCAAGGGTATGCAATGCGGCGGTTGGTTCGGCGAGCAATCTTGCGCGCACTGGATTTAGGTATTTCTGCTAACTTTTTGTCAGAAATTATACCGATAGTAGCCAAGAATTACAAAGACCTACCAGATTCTATCTTAACCCATAGAGAAGGGGCGCTCGCGATACTCTTAAAGGAAGAGGAAAGCTTTAGGAAGACTTTGAGTAAGGGTCTGAAAGAATTAAGAAAGGTAGCCCGACAATTGGGACACGACTTTCTGAGGGACGGGTCGCTCACGCCCGCCGTTGCGGGGTTCGCGCCCTCATCCTCGGTCGTAACCTCCGGAAGCCCCCAGAAAGTGTGTCCCCAATTGTCTGGCAGAGACCTGTTCAAGCTTCAAGACACTTACGGTTTTCCATTAGAGCTATCAGTAGAAGAATGTTATCGCGAGGGAATAGAGTTGACCCCGGATTATCTGAAAGAATTTGAGACAGCCCTTAAAGAACAGAGGGAGAGAAGTCAGACTGCTTCTAAGGGAATGTTTAAAGGTGGGCTGGAAGATCATGGAGAACAGACAGTAAAATACCATACTGCATGTCATTTACTATTAGCAGCCCTACAAAAGATTATTAGTCCAGATATTGCACAAAAAGGCTCTAATATTACAGCAGATAGAGTGAGATTTGATTTCAATATAGACCACAAGATGACACCAGAAGAAATTGCCGCAGTAGAAGCCCAAGTAAATGAATGGATTAGCGCAGATCTTCCAGTAGTGTTTGATGAATATGAGAAAGCTTATGCGCGTGACACTCTAAAAGCGCATGGGCAATTCTGGGATAAATACCCAGACATTCTAAAGGTATATACGATAGGAGATTTTAATAATCCAATTTCTCGCGAAGTTTGTGGCGGTCCGCACGTGGAGCATACTGGAGTGCTGGGTCATTTCAAAATTACTAAGGAAGAATCTTCCTCGGCCGGAGTGAGGCGCATCAAAGCGATTTTGGAATAGGCTATATTGAATGATACTCCGTAGTCGGCACCACCCTAAATGATGATGGTATAGATCTCCTTGGTAGTCAGGATGTTGGTTATGCTCCTAATGCCTTTACTACCATTATGAATACTGCTCCTCTTTACTTTATTCGTTCGGGCTCCCTAAATGACACTACCCTGTACGATTTCGGAGCTGGCGGGTTTTACTGGTCTAGGACAGTCAATTCCTCCTCCCACACGTACGGCCTGTACTTCTGGTCCGCGGCACTGGGCCCGGCGTATCGCATCAGCCGTAGCTACGGAAGGTCTGTACGTTGTCTCTCCCGCTAGAGGCTCTGCTCCCTCTAAGAAGTTTCTTCTTCCTTCTATTTAAACTATAAAAAACAAATTAAGTAAGCATAAATCCCTAAATCACTAACCCCATCAACTGCTCGCTGCACACCAGGTAAAATTCTTGTCGACTAATCAGGTCTTCTCCCGGTACTTTCCGGTGCTCGACCTGACTAGTCTCCTCGAATTTTACTTGGGTTTACTCGATGTTGATGGGTTTAGTAATTTAGAGAATCACATGTTCACTTCTAT
>JAZQXF010000020.1:0-3608 GCA_045632725.1 Candidatus Nanosyncoccus sp. | reverse complement strand
GTATCGGTAGTAGTAGGTCTCGGGGCTGACATTGCTAGAACTGAAGTTCAGGCTGCGAACGTTCTCTGAACCATAGACCGTACTAGACCAGTAGTAGCCACCGTTGCCTGCGTAGTAAATGGAGCCACTATCAACACGCCCGCTCCTTGCCAAATAAAGAGGAGCCTGCATAAGGTTAGTAGCATTAGTAGTAAGGTTATTATTATAAAGAATATTTAACCTTCTAAATTCGTTGGTGGAGAATGAGAATTATAGATTTTTTACACAAAAATAAATAAGCATGCTACAATGAAAGAGCAACAAGTTGATATTTAAAAGGTGCCCAGGCATTTTTAATAATAGGGTTCTAGCTAAAGAACGGCGCCGTAAGGAGAGTCGTTTATCTGGAGCTAGAATAAAATCTGGGCTAGGTATCAACTTGTTGCACCCTTGCGGTGCCATTTTTATATCTAACTAGAATAAATAAGTACTGCTAGGAAATACATAAACACAAAACCATATTGTAGTTGGCGAATCTATAGTCAGTAGATATGTGATTAATAGATTTACGATTGCTAAGTAAAACGAGGTAATACATACATGAATAAATATGGCAGTACGAATCGTAGGAAACATAGGCAATGTAATAGCGCTGGTAGGCTTTTCACTTCTTCTGCCAGCGCTATAGCCTTGCCTATTGAACATTTGAATAAACATATAGTTAAAGTTCTCATTATTACTATATCCCTATGTTTCCTTTTCGTTGCCATACTATGCGCTCACAACGCCTCTGCTACTACTAGCACCCTAACTCTTACTGTGGCAGATAGTATTAGTCTAGATATTAGACCTATCTCTTCTAATGGTACCTTTATGTCTTCTAGTATTAATAGTAACAATATTAGCGTATCTACTAATAACCATACTGGCTATACATTGAGTATTGCTGCTAGTAATAATAATGAAAGCAATGCCTTAGTATATCGGGAAGGAGAAACAGTAAAGGGAACTATTAGCTCCATCACTAGTCCTACCACACTAGCTAATTACAATGATGAGACTTATGCCATTAATAATAACCTAAACAATACTTGGGGCTTTAGTGCTAGTAAATATAATTCAGAGGACAACACCTCATCCCGCTATTACTACCCAGGCCCTACTGGCAATAATACCGTAATACTAGATGCTACCAATAATGCCAATGCTTCTAGTGCCAATACTTACAACTTAGCAATAGGGGCTAGGGTAACTACCAATCAGCCGATTGGATCATATCAGAATACCTTTGTAATTACAGCTATTGCTAATGCTATACCATACACCATTAACTATAATGCTAATGCTGGTAATGACACTATTACCAACATGCCAGATAATGAATCTAGCTCAACTTACATGGAAGCTATTACTATAGCTAGCAATAGGCCAATGCGTGATGATTATGTCTTCCTAGGCTGGTGTACTACAGCTACCAATGATGATACTTGTAGTGGTGCTAAATATCTTAACAATGCAGAATATCTAATAGATCAGACTACTACCAATACAATAGACCTATATGCTATATGGGCCCCTACTAACAAACTATATTATAAAGTTGCATCGCTAGTGAAACTAGATGCTAATGAGAATGAGAAGACTCAAGACCTAAGCGATATGCAAGCAGTGATTACTGAGCCTACTACTAATAACCCTAGAACTGACACTTCTAATTCTGGCGTATTCCTATACGATGCAGAATACTATGGTGAGGCTAGTGATGCGAGTAATGATTATCCTATTTATTACTATAGAGGACAACTAGATCAGACTTTTACTAGTAGTGATAGCTATGGTGGCATCCCCTCCACTGGCGATTCGTACTACTATCCAAACTATGTAGTACTATCTTCCGCCTCCAACAAATCTGGCCTCACCACCACAGATACCTGCTGGAGAATCGTACGTACTACTGGTAGTGGTGGAGTGAAGATGATATACAATGGTAAATGGACTGGTAGTACTTGTGCGAATTCCAGTGATGCTGCCGCCGCGGGCTCAGCCTATTTTAATAGGGGAGATGGGTATGAAAGCACTCCGTTTGATGATTGTAATGCTGATAACGAATATTGTGGTATAAAAGGTTTTGTTACATTGGCGGGATATAATTATAATAGTGATTATTCTGCTGATGTTACTGCCACATCGGCTATTAGTAACTCCATTCTTTTTAACAATGAAACTCCATCCAACTTAAGGACAAAAATAGAGACTTGGTATACAAATAATAGTAATTTATCTATTTATGGTACCAATAATAAGCTAGAGACTAGTGCCGGTTGGTGTGATGATAGGAGCAATAAAGTTCCACCATCCATAAGTGATACTACTATGCCATATTCCACGGTTTGGTTGGGATTTAATGTCAGGCGTCGCAATTTAACGATAGACAGTAAGCTGACTTTAAACTGTTCAGATAAAACTGGCTATGATATTTTGACCACCTCTAATGGCTTAGGCGCGCCGATAGCCTTGTTGACATTGGATGAGGCGGCGTTGGTTGGTAATGGGTCGGCTCATTTGTATGATAGTCCATCTACTGGGCCTGATGTTGCAAGCAAGTACTCTTCTAATTATTCATATAAATCTTTTCTGAGGTCTGGTTTTGCATTTTGGTTACTTTCACCCAATGATAAGATTTCTGCGGGAGGCGTTAATATTTTCTATATAAGTTCAAATGGATGTTTTTATAGTGCACAGGTTTATTACTCACAAAGATGGCGTCCAGTTATATCCATTTCGCCTGAGACAATCATTATAAGTGGTTCTGGTATTTCTACTAGCCCTTGGATTATAAACTCATAAAATTTATATTTTATTTATATCTCTCCACCAACGAATTTAGAAGGTTAAATATTCTTTATAATAATAACCTTACTACTAATGCTACTAACCTTATGCAGGCTCCCCTTTATTTGGCTCGGTCCGGCTACATTAGTGGCGGCTCCCCTGGCGGTGCAGGCGGTTTCGGCTACTACTGGTCTAGTACGGTCCATAACTCAGAGTACGCTAACCGCCTGTACTTCGATTCTGGCAGTGTCAATCCCGAGTACTACAGCAGCCGCTACGGCGGTTTCAGCGTCCGCTGTGTTCTGCGAGAGTCCTAGTAATATTTCAATAACCAATTTTGTTTTGGCTTTTATGTTTTTAAGTATTACCTAAGCATGGGGAGTTGGTGGGGCGGAGAATGTCTGACCAGAAAGTCCGAGGGATGTCGGAATAGCCAGTCGGATACACGCCGAGCACAGCGACACCATTGGGGGACCGGACATACGGAGAGAGCAGCCAGAAGTAGGCTCCACTCCTCCCAAAGGAAGCATAGGAATAATTGGAGGAAAGCTGACTAGGACTATCCGGTCCAGTATTAGGAGTAGTGTAATGGTGATAGAAGCCATGGCCTATTCGTGGCAAATATATAATATAATTAATTTTGTTAGGAGAGGATATTATGTATATGTTACTCCGTACCCGGCACCACCCTAAATGATGATGGTATAGATCTCCTTGGTAGTCAGGATGTTGGTTATGCTCCTAATGCCTTTACTACCATTATGAATACTACTCCTCTTTACTTTATTCGTTCGGGC
>JAZQXF010000019.1:0-2351 GCA_045632725.1 Candidatus Nanosyncoccus sp. | reverse complement strand
AATTGCGCCTGCTTTTATATTTAAGCTACAATCACCGCTTGCAACCTCTGCGCCATCAATGGTAACCATATAAGGCGTAGTTATTGACGAGCTATAGCCTGTTGAGCTTTGCCACATTAAGCTCCAATATACTTTGCTTGTATTTGTTACTATTGATTGCTCCATAATACTTATATTTAGGCTTACCGCCGAATAACTGCCCATAAAAGAGGGCAAAGTATATTGACACATTAATTGTCTTGCCATTCTATACCCCCTTAATTAATCCAAAAGCAACCTGTGCGGCTTTCGTTGTAGTCCTCAAACCTACTATTATTACCTACAATTAGGTATGTAGTTGCGTGTAAGTTTGCCGCTTGAACGCCTGTGTTATTAGCGGTTAATACTTCGCTGTCCTCTTTTGATATAGTCATACCATTTTCAGTAATTTTAGTCGATATGTCGGAGCTTGTCTTATCAATAGTTAAGCCCTCATTATTAAATGTAAATCCTGTGCTTGTTATTACCTCTTGCACATCTTGGTTTTTGATCTCATCTATTGATATTTTTAAGTCGTTTGCTGTTTGGTTTAATTGTGTTTTTAGTGTTGTTACTTCTTTATCTATCGTATCTATCTTTGATACTGTAGAGCTTATATTTTTTGTTGTTATCTGTAATGCGCTTATATTGCTCGTATTCTCTTCTGTTGCCTTTGATATTAAATCAATTGTTTGGTTTAATTTATCTACTCTTGCATAAGTCTTGTTTAACGCATCACCCAATGTTGTAGGGTTGCTGTCTGTCTCTGCTTCGTCCTCTGCAAAAGTCCATTGTGTAGTTTGTGACAACGTGCCATTAAATGTTAACGCATCGTCCAATAGATAAGAGACTATTAAACTGTTATCTTCAGCAATAAGAGCTATTTTATCTCCGATCTCAAGCAGGAAATTGCCGCCCCAATCCTCGCAAATGAATTGCCCAATAGTTAAGCCGCCTGTTGCACTCAAGGCTTGATTTACAAGCTTTGCTGTATCTGTGCGTAGCTCCCAAAAGGGATTATTGCGCACATACTGCGTTACACCGTCTGCGCCGCTTATTGCCGCCTTAATATTGTCTCCAAGCTCTGTAGCATGACAAATTGCGCTAAGCGTTTGCGCCTTGCCGCTCTCCAATGTAAAGTAATCCTCTTTGCCAATAGTAAACGCTATCTCACTGTCTGCGCTCAATCTCTTAAATACCAATCTCCATTGACTATCAATATAATAAATAGTCTGTGTTACCTCGGCTATTGCATCAAGTGCGGCTCTAATAGTCTCTGAGCCGTCAAAGTTTGCGCCTTGCTCAAAAGTAGTATTAAAGCTTGTATCCGATACCCCTATTATTGCGCTCGGAACGCCTAAAAAGCTTGCGCAAGTCTCCATAAACTTTCTAACGCTATAAGGGTAAATTATGGGTAGCTCTGCGACAGTATGGTTATTTGCCTTATAAAGCGCATCATAGGCAGTTATATTTATCTCGTTTGTTGTCTCGTCTCTCTCTGCGCTCTCTATATAGAAGTGCGGAAAAGGATATATATAATCACTATCCACACCAAACTCTACCTCTATATGGTGCGCTGTTGTTACGTTTAACGTGCGCTCCATGTCTATTAGGGTAGTGCTGAGCTTGTGACATATACCAAAGCCAAAAAACTTCCCTTGTGCGCCTGTGCGCTCTACTGTAAGTGTGCTAAGCGCATCATGACAAGTGCATATTGCATCAAGGGTAGAGCCGTTAAAAAGCTCTACCCTGCCTTGTATCTTGCGGACAGGCGCAGACAACATATTATTTATACTTTCTGTTGCTTGTAACATAATGCCCCCTTAAAGCTCTGTAAATGTCAAAGTAAACGCCTTAAACATTACTTTGCTGTCTTGTATTGTGTAATACTCCGTTATCTGATCTGTTAAAATGCAAGTGATTTTTGTAAGCGTTCCTGTTTCGGGATTTAGAAATTCAAGCGTTACTTTAAGCTCTGCAATAGCAAGCTGTAGAGCCTGCATTGCCGCCGCCTCAAGGGGAATAATGCCTATTTCTATTACTCTCTTACTATTGACATACTTTACTAAGGTATTGCCTGCGGCGTTAGTCCTTGATATATAGTTATGCTTTTTAGCCGTCTTTAAGTGATTTACATACATTGAGAAATCCTTATCATTTATTTTTAAGTAAGTCATTATTTACCCCCTTTACACAGTTTTTAATTGTAGCTTTCCGCTTGTTCTTGTTAAGTCATTAATAGTATTAACTGCTGTCTTTGCGAATGTTCTACCATCTACTTGTAACACAATAGGAACGCCGCTATTATTTGCGCCGTTAATCTTAGCCGCTAA
>JAZQXF010000018.1:0-1038 GCA_045632725.1 Candidatus Nanosyncoccus sp. | reverse complement strand
TGTGAAAGCCAAAATTACATTAGGCAATCTTCTCGACAACGTTATGCCGGGTATTACAAAGCTATTGTATGACCGCGCTCCAAACCACAAATTAACCGATTTCGTACTCAGATATTTACATTTTGACAAGATCTCCGCTATGGGTGAAAGAAGATTTACCTCTGACTACTGCAAATGGGCAATAAATATCCCCCCGTGAAACGGGGGGTATTTCAGTTTCGGGCATAGCCCTAATAATACTGGCTGCGCACAAGTGCGCTTTTTATTGGCCTGCCAGCCATGCAATTGTTACTTACTACCCATAAATGGGTCCCGTGGGTCGAACATTGCTAACTGGTCGCTTTCTTGATCCCTTTTCAATTGATCTGCAATATACTGCTTTATTGCCTTCGTGTTCTTCCCCACGGTATCAACGTAATATCCCTTACACCAAAATTCGCGGTTTCGGTATGCGAATTTCATATTTCCGTATTTTTGAAATATCAGCAGTGCGCTTTTTCCTTTGAGGTATCCCATGAACCCCGAAACGCTCATTTTGGGCGGGATACTGACCAGCATATGTATGTGGTCTGGGCACACCTCTCCTTCAATTATTTCTACTCCTTTCCATTGGCAGAGTTGACGGAGTATTTCCCTTATCTCTAATCGCTTCTCGGCGAAAAATACTTTTCGCCTATATTTTGGCGCAAACACAATATGGTACTTGCAATTCCAACTCGTATGTGCTAAACTATTATTGTCTATGCGTACATTTTTCATAGATAAATCCTCCAAATATGTTTTTTAGTTTTGACTGGCAGGTCGAACTAATTATATCATATTTGGAGGATTTTGTCTCACCGGTTAACCTCTTTTGAACCCCGCCACTATGGCGGGGTTTTCGGCATACAATAAAATGGCGGGAGATAAACCCCCGCCCTACAACAAAAGGAGTACGGACAATTCGTTCGTACTCCTTTTCACACGCCTTGCATGGTATAGTGTGTTACACCTTTTGGGTGTACTGTCGGCAGAAACATAGCCTTCCTCCGATGAAGA
>JAZQXF010000017.1:0-34444 GCA_045632725.1 Candidatus Nanosyncoccus sp. | reverse complement strand
ACAATTCGCTAATGGTACAGCCGACACTACTTGTACTAAACTAAACATTGGTGAGAGAGTAACGCTAATAGATGCTCGTGATGACCAAGAATACACTGTAGCTAAACTAAAAGACAACAAATGCTGGATGACTAAGAACTTGAATCTAGCTGGTGGGACTATACTATCCTCAGACACTACTGACTTTGTGACCAATGATCCTAACTACACACTTCCTACTACCAATGGCTGGACAACAGCTGATAATGGAACTAAATTAGTGATGCCGGAATCCAGTGCCAGTGGGTTTAGCAATCATAATTATGCCTATGTTTACAATAGTAATAGTGAACTTTGCGGTGACAATAGACCATGCTACTCCTATTACTCTTGGGATATGGCTACATTGGGCTCTGGTAGAAATATCTCCACTAATAATACTGATGCCCCATATAGTGTATGTCCTAAGGGCTGGAGGCTACCAACTTCTGGTGGCACATCAGACAATGATTGGAAACGTGGTGATTTCTATGCTTTAGCTACTGCTTATGGATCTGATTTAGAGAATAGCTATTTAGATGATAGCGTTACTACTGGTGGAAATTTTTACAATAATGCTGGACCCAATACTATTCCAAACTTTCTAGCTGCAGGTGACTACTATCAAGGTTCATTTTATGGTGGCGGTACTAATGGCATATATTGGTCTTCTACTTCTAGCAGTGATAACCTTCGTGCTCGTGCTTTATATCTTCGTGTATTAAATATCTATTCTGCTAATAGTTATCTTCGCGTGGGTGGTTTCTCCATCCGCTGCCTCACCGAAGAAACCGTAAACGACTTAACCTATATGCAAGACTTCGCTTCATTAACTAATGATACTAAAACTAGAATCATTAACAATATGAAAACCGAAGAAACCTATACACTAAAAGATAAACGTGATAACCAAGACTATACCATAGCAAAACTCAAGGATGGTAAAGTATGGATGACCAAGAACCTAAACCTTGCTGGCGGTACTGCTCTTTCATCCGGTGATACAGACTTTGCTCCAGATTACACCTTACCTACTACCAATGGTTGGACAACTACGGAAGATGGAGCTAAGTTGGTGTTGCCCGAATCATCTACTTCGGGATTTGATGTAGACAATAAGGCCTTTGTTTACAATAGCGATAACATCACTACTAACCAATCCGATTGCACTAGTACCAAACCTTGCAACTCCTACTATTCTTGGGATGCAGCGACACTTGGTTCTGGTCGTTCTATTGCTGCCGATAATACTGATGCGCCTTATAGCATTTGTCCTAAAGGATGGAGACTGCCAACATCTAGAACCACCAGCGCTACTAATTGGCAAACCACATCAGACTTTTATACGTTAGCCCATCAGTATGGCTTAGAAAGCACTACTTCTACTTCGGAAAGTGGTGATGATTTCTATACTCAAGCCGGACCTGGTACTGTGCCTAATTTCTTGCTCGCGGGTTACTATATGAATAGCTCAATAAACTATGCTGGCGGCAATGGTCGTTATTGGTCTTCTACTTCTAGTGCTGCTGGCGGCGGTGTCTTTGCTGCCCACATTTTGCACTTCAACTCATCGTTTGTGAATTCTACTGATGAATATTTTCGTAGGGCTGGCTTTCCTCTCCGCTGTCTCATCAAATAAAGCCACTAGGATATAATATTCATGAAGCCTCCTTAATAGGCCATGGCTTCTATCACCATTACACTACTCCTAATACTGGACCGGATAGTCCTAGTCAGCTTTCCTCCAATTATTCCTATGCTTCCTTTGGGAGGAGTGGGACCACCTTCTGGTTTCTTTCTTCATCCGTCCGAAACCCTAATGGTGTTCATACACTTAGTGCAAATCCGGCTGGCGCTTCCGATGATGCTTTAACATTCTGGACATTTGCTCTCCGCCCCACCATCTTTTTAGCTTTCAATGTAAAATTAATTATGGCGTATAAAATGTATCAGTCAAATAGTAGAAAGATTTTTATACAATAATGAAGAAGAAACTCCTTAGGGAGAGCAGAGCCTCTAGCGGGAGAGACAACGTACTGACCTTCCGTAGCTACGGTTGCTGCGATTCGCTGGGTACAGATCCGTGGAATTGAAGCTTAGGCTGTACGCGACGGAGGAGGAATCGACCGTACTAGACCAGTAGTACCCGCTAGCTCCGAAATAGTACAGGGTAGTGCCATACAGGTTGCCCGAACGAATAAAGTAAAGAGGAGTAGTATTCATAATAGTAGTAAAGGCATTAGGAGCATAACCAACATTCTGACTACCAAGGAGATCTATACCATCATCATTTAGGGTGGTGCCGGGTACGGAGTATCATACACTAATCTTTAGTAGAAACTTTTATATATAGTGAAACAAAAAACACGGGCGCCCTCGCAGTTGTAAGCGCCCGTGTTTGCCGTAATTAGCGGCGTTTCTTGCCCAATCTTGATCTGCTATGCTTATTCTTTGCTACTATGCCAATTCCTAATATTGCCGTAATAGAAAATATTAATAGTCCAGTGATCAAATAGTCTGCTCGCGAAATATTTAATTTTCCAAACAGTGCACCGGTATCTGGTACGGCGATCGCCTCATAATTATACTCTAGAATGTAGGGCTTATAGATTTCTTCGCCATCAGCATTATAGGCAAAAACTTTTACAATATATTTACCAGATGGTAGCCCTGTTCCTTCCATGGATATTTCTGCGCTTTTGCCGGGTGCATCTACGACAATTGGCGAAAGTTCCTTTATTAATTTACCATCCTCATCATACATATTCATTATAACTTTAGCTACTTTCCCATTACCCTCCGGAATGTCATCACCCGTTTCGTAGTCTAAACTAATGTGATATGTTTCTCCATCTTCATCTTCTGATATGCTAGCATATAGTGGTAGATAGTAGAATGTGATAGAGTCGCCATCCGGAACATCGCCAAACCCCAATCCATCGGCCATTATTACATATTTTCCGTAGCCGTAGCCAGGTACGGCGATTACATCGGGTGAGAGTGGATATTCATTAGTGCCAGCATTGTAATCTGGTTCGAATATATCTATAATCTTTGTGTTAGTTTCATCTAGGCCGGTGTATTCTGCCGAAACTGTAACCTTCCAAACATCCTCATAATCCACTGCAAAATTTCTGTCTAGATTTACATATATTGCATTATTAGTTATATTCCGAATCCCTACGTTTGGTTTATTTCCAACCACTCGCACCGTGATGATATCTGTCACGGATGATGTTGTCGCTGAGGCTCCAGAGCCCGGCATTACGATTGCAATACAAGTTATGATCGCAACCACTACCAAGCCAAAGAAGCCTAAGACTCTTTTATGCACTCTTTTCATATCCTACACTCTTTTTTATTTTTTATGTTTGTTTTGGTTCCGCAGCACCAGTCTAGACTGCCAACCTAGAACGGCGCTCTTTGCGTTTCCTAATAAACATTATAATCCCAACAATTATGATTGTCAACAAGATTATGGTAATAATTATGGCAGATGGAGAAATTAGGAATACCATCATCTCTTCCACTTTGGTTTCATTTCCGGCAATTACTGTCCAGGTTACTTTATATATGCCAAAATCCGGCGTATCTTCCCATTCATCGGAGACCATCAACTCGGCCTCTGGTATAATTGATACAATCGCCTTATTTTCGGGCGTTTCATAATGCACTGCTCCGAAAATCCCCTCTACCTTTAGTATTCCGCGAGCATTAAAATCCAAGTTGCCGGTATTTTTAATTTTGGCGGAGGCATTAATGTGATTCAATATCGTACTTTTCTGTACATCCTGGCCATCTTCATCCGTACTGACATTCTTGGTAATGGTGCGATTAATCACTATATTGTTTATTTCCGATGTAATAATAGTTTCACCGCTAGTGGTTCTACCATAAATCACCATCCCGGGGCTAGCCTCGGTTTTAAGACCATTAGTATCAACGGTGCTAGACAAAGTATGGGCAAAAAGTACTGCATATTGGCCACCTGCCGGTATACTATCAGGAGTCTTAATCCTGTAAGATACTTCTACAGATTCCCCTGGCGCCGCCGTAAAAGTTGGCTTTTTGGCATAATTTCCATTTGTATCCTTTATGCTAATCCAACGAGTGATCTGAGTGTAACTATTCTCACTACTGAAACCTAGAGAATAGCTATCATTCTCCTCGGAATAAACATAAGAATACGGTGCTGCATAAACTTCGAAAGTTACTGGCTCCTTGCTATCGTTACTGACTTTTAAGATGTCATCATAAGTAGAATTTGGGTCTAGCTGCAATACTTTACTGACTGGACTAATACTGATGCTGGTACCATCTACTAGTTCCCTCGTATCTTCCTCGGTATCTTGATTATCTTCTGCGTATGTCGAACTAGGCAGTAAAAGTGTTAAAGCCGAAAGCGAAAACATTCCTGCTGCAACGACTACGGCAAACCTCTTTAAAAAATCCTTCATCTACCTCCTTATTTTCTTCCATTATATCACATTGATTAGCCCCAAAAACACTAAAAAATGTTTTTTTATATGTTATAATATAAAAGTACTTTATGATTTTTTGCGCGCGTGGTGGAATTGGTAGACACGCTACCTTGAGGTGGTAGTGGCCACATTTACGGCTGTGCTGGTTCGAGTCCAGTCGCGCGCACCAATCACACTGATCGCCTCTAGTAGGCATTTTTTGTGTCTGGGACTCGGACCTAACGGTGCGAGTCCAGTCGCGCGCACCAATCACACTGATCGCCTCTAGTAGGCATTTTTTGTTAATGCTATTCTACGGTGTTTTATCTTTTATGTCTTTTACTGCCGCCCAATCAGTGATGTCGACAAATCTGTCCAGTGCCGTTACAAGTCTTACATCATTTCCAAAAGTTCGCACATTCCGATTATAAATATAAGTTAAATTTGGCTGATAGATCCCAATGGCCGGTACATTGTTTACCCAATATCCTAAAAAGGTTTCGTATTTTTTGGCACGCAAGGCTTCATCCAGTGTATCACGCGCACCTAGCAACAAATCATCCATTAATGCGTTTCGATAATTGGATAAATTAAGCCCAGTACTAGATGCTTGCGATGAGTGATAATATGGAAGTAAATCTGGATCTGCCCCTAGCTCCACTTCATACACCAATATATCGTACCCTCGCTTAGAAATAATATTGTTTATGAACTCTTGATTTTCCTCGTATTTAAACACATTAACTTCAAAGCCAAGCTCTTGCAACTCTTCCGCCAGAATGTCGGTTGCTTCTGATAGGAACCCAGCATCAATAGTGGCTATGGTAAGATTTATCTGGTTTCCATTGCTAAGCTCACTGATTTTACTCTTGGCCGCCTCTAGATCTTGACCCGGTATACTTGGATAGTTTGATAATTTGATTTGGGACTCAAGCAGCGGATAGTCTAACGCCGCCGTTTCTGGCGCTGCTTCCCTAATTCTTTTAATATCGAGCCCTTGGCGAATTGCTGCCCGCATTTCTACATTCTTCAATGCCGCACTGGTGGTATTAAAGAATATATATGCACCAGAGTTCAGGCTCGAGTTCTTTTTGATGAACTTGCCACCCGTAGCTATTTTTTCGGCAGCAGTACCATACAATTCAGCTGTGGCTGTTGCCGCACCAGCATTCATAGCCTCAACAATTGCTTCGATGCTACTATAAGTATGCACTGCAAAGCCATTGAGCAGAGTTTGACCTTTATAGTAGTACGGATTCGCCGAAAGATAAAAAACCTTCTCGCCACTATTAGATGCAGTCTGCAAAGCGTTAAAGCTAAAGGCCCCAGATGTCACCGGAGTATTAGAGAATGTATCCTCAATTAAGACTTTTGGATCCGAATCATCTAGTTCATGCTTTGGTACTATCGGGATATTTAGAGCAGAAATAAAATCCGCATAGACTGCCGGTAATGTAAAAATAATTTCCCCATTTTCATTCTCTCTTACCGTAACATTGACCAAATTTGCATCATACACAGAGTTGACAGCCGGATTTTTAATTAGTTCTATCGTAAATAACACATCCTCATTAGTGATTGGCTGACCATCCGACCATTTTAATCCATCACGCAACTTTACTGTCCAAACTTGGCCATTCTCGCTAGGCGTAATAGACTCAGCCAAGCCAATGCCTGGGTGGCCAGAATAATCTATCGTGGCCAAAGTGGCGAACATCAAACGACTTAGCACCTTTTCACTATTAGTAGTAGCAAAAAGTGGATTGAGCGAGCCTACATCTCCTAAAGTAGCCTCCGTATAAGTGCCACCATTGCTAAAGACATTCTCGGAATAGGAATCAGCAAACCAAATTGCCTGCGTAATTGACAGCATAATTAATGCTATTACTAATAGTACCCACTCGAAAATCAGTAAGCGAATATTCTCAATATGAGAGATTCTCCCAATGAGATTCTCCTTGATATGCTCCTTACCCTCCTCGCTTGCCTTTAAGGAGACACGAGAAAACCGCTTGATAAACTTTTGCCCACGCTTTTTGATAGAATTTCCCATATTATGCCGGAATTAATAATAACCCCAAGATAGATAATACAAACACCACTGCAAATACTATTGTAGTTATGAATAATGATTTTTCCAATCCGCGGCGAGTAGTGTATAGCTCGCCAGAACTACCAAAGCCTGCACCAAGTGATGCGCCACGTTGCTGTAATAGAATCAAAAGAATAGTCAGAATCGCCGAAACGAAAGTAACAACTTCTAGAAAACTTCCTAATTGCATAAATAACTCCTACGGCTATTTTAGCATACTCTTTCTTTTGAGTAAAGAATGGTAAGTAATCGCAAAGCGGTGTGCTTCTTCATCTATGCGAGCAATTAAGCGGGCAATATGTGAACCACTTGGCAGTTCCAGATTCTGAAGCTTGCCTGAACTTTCATGACCTTCAAATACCAACTTTACTCCAGAACTTTTAGAATGATCGCCCGACTTATCTCGCCCAATCACGGGTATATTGTGTGGACCTACTAGCGGCAGCACCGCATTTACCTGTGTAACCCCACCATCCAAAATAATTAAATCCGGCAAATCCCATTCTTTGTGCTTTAGTCTCCTTGAAATCATTTCTCGCATGCTCTTTAGGTCATCATTCTTGCTAGTGCGGATTTTGAATTTTCGGTATTCATTTCGCGCTGATGCCCCGTTGACAAATACTACCATACTTCCTACTGTATCCTCACCGGATTGATGAGAAATGTCGTACCCTTCTATCCTTTTTGGCGGCTCAGCTAGACCTAGTAAATCTTGTAATTGTTTTAGGGCCTGGTCCGAAGAAATGTCCAAAAATTCTTTATCCGAGAATATGATTTTTTTCTTCAGTTCGCGTAGACCAAAGAGTTGATTGCGTGCTTCGGCCGCCAGTTCGTAGTCTCCTTTGCTAGCCTCATCGTACATAATCTTTTCAAGATCCTTTAACAATTTCTCCCGATCTCCTTCCAGATACCGAATTAATTTTTTCAGATTTCTCTTGTAGTCTTTGGCGGTAGATTTGCCCACTTCTATGCCTGGTGTCAGCCCTAAATCTGTGTCCAATATTTTTTTGCCACTATATGGCTTAATATAATATGGAAAAATTCGTCTCAGGATCCTCAGAGCCCTTTCTACTCCAGACTTGCCGTAAAATGGCCCAACATAAGTAGCTTTATCATCTAGCGGATTTCGTGTAAAAGTAATATATGGCACCTCATCATGCATATTAATCCGTACATACGAAACTGTCTTATCATCACGTAGTAATATATTCCACTTTGGCATATAGCGTTTAATCATCTCTGATTCCAAAAACAGTGCATCCATTTCGGTATCCACTATAATCCAATCCGTATCGGCAATTTCGCGCACCAAGGCCGCGGTTTTTGCATCTTTATGGGAATTTTGAAAATATTGTCTTACGCGATTTCTTAGCACTGCGGCCTTTCCCACATATATTATTTCTCCGGCGGCATTTTTATGAAAATAAACCCCCGGTTCCACCGGGAGTTTATTTAATTTTTGTTTTAAAGCCTCATCCATCCTTTAATTATATCATACTTAATGTTAATTGTCAATAGAAAGGTTGTATACACTAGACATAATCTCCTGAATTACATCTTCAAAATTCTGATATTCATCTGGCTCAGCTACATTTACATTATTAGGATAAGTAAAGGCGAGATCTATGGCTATTGAAGCTCCAACATTATCTAGATTAGAAGTTAAATTGAGGCGTGTAAAGTTATCATTTCCATCTACCTCTACATAAATATTTGGCATTTCGTTTACTAATTCTTCAACATCACCTGCGCTAACCTGTACATTATCTCCCCACCCTAGGCAAGAGTACAAATTGCCAGAGACCTCCGGATTTTGAATTGAATTCACATAGTTTGCAAAATTTTTACTATCTAGGCTAATCTGATATACGGGGTATTGTTTGCTAGCTAATTTTATATTGTTGTTTGTAGCATTAATAAATGGATATTTTCTGTATAGTTCTGCTGCACTGTTGCTGTTAGTATTTATCTCGCTGACTAGATCCGTAACACAGCTTATTGCACTATCGGCTACCAAGCCATTATTTAGTATATTTAACTCATCTACTGATACTTTCAGCCATTCCCCATCAATAACCTCCACAACATTTATAAGTGAAGCGAAATAAGCAATTGTGCTTTCATCTAGCACATTCTGCCCGCCATCCAATATATTCAGCTCGGTGTCATCAATCTCAAGCAGGTCGCAATCTTCACCATCAGAGCAGATCAAATCTTCTATCTCGGTAGTTTGGCAATATTCATCATTACCGCAATCTACCACATTTTGCATTTGTCCAGCCAAACTCAGTAGATATAGGATCCCAGAATCCTCCAGCGCACTAGTGGCTCCATCTATCTTAAAATATAGATCTCCATTTCCAGCATAGACTTCATCAAACTCAATACTAAAATCACCCACGTTGCGAACCGTTGCGGTCACTTTTGCTACGGAATTATTTATTGCCGAATTTGTGATTAGCTTGGAGTCCAGTGTAATTTTGACATTAGATATTGGTGACATGATATCATTTACCGTAATATCAATATTGCCATCAATTGCAACATTGGTTGGGGCTTCGCCACTCATAATTTTATTCATGGCGGCCATTACGGGATTCTTTTGTTGTGCAGTTAGCAACAATACCGCCGCTACAGCTCCACCAATTAATAATACCGCCACTGCTGCGATAATTCCGGCAATCAGACCAGTCTTTTTCTTCTTTTCTGGTGCCGCTACCGTTGTGCTCGCTTGTTCCATCGGCCTATCAGCCGGACTAGATGACTCTACTGCTATATTGGTCTCGGCTGACGTGAAGGCCTCCTCCTGTGTATTTGGTACTGAATTTTGTGCCACCATGACTACATCCTCGTTCGGTGCGGGATTTGGCGTAGGCATAGGATTGGGGTTGAGCGGGTTTGGCGTTTCCCCTGGGTTTTCATTCATAAAAACTCCTTCAAAAATTAATAACTCTTAAGCCTATTTTAACACGAAACTTTTATGATGCCAATTTGCAATAAGTATAAATCCCTAAATTACTGTAAGCTAAACATAAATCCCTAAATCACTAAACCCATCAACTGCTCGCTGCACACCAGGTAAAATTCTTGTCGACTAATCAGGTCTTCTCCCAGTACTTTCCGGTGCTCGACTTGACTAGTCTCCTCGAATTTTACTTGGGTTTGCTCGATGTTGATAAATTTAGTGATTTTGGGGTTCAAGTATGATAAAGCTACTATTCTTCATTGTGTTATAATAATTCTTATGGATAATTACACAATTAGTGATATTAGAGCAAGACAGGTTTTGGACTCGAGGGGTAATCCTACTGTGGAGGCAGAAGTTCTTTTGGAAAACGGCGCTTTTGGTCGGGCTATTGTTCCCTCAGGTGCTTCTACTGGCTCTTTGGAGGCATTAGAACTTCGCGATGGCGATAAGTCTCGCTATGGTGGAAAAAGCGTATTAAAAGCTGTTTGGAATGTAAACTCTAAGATTAAGGATATTTTAGTTGGTAATACTGCTGATCCTCGCGTGGTGGATGAAATGATGCGAGAATTAGATGGTACGAAAAATAAATCCAATCTCGGAGCGAATGCTATCTTGGCGGTTTCTTTGGCTAATGCCAAAGCCAATGCTCGCGCGCGCAAAATGCCATTTTATAAGTACATAGCCGAGCTGGCCGGCACTAGCCATGAAATGTCTATTCCTATGCCGATGATGAATGTTGTTAATGGTGGCGCGCACGCTTCTTGGGCTACAGATTTCCAAGAATACATGATTATCCCAATCGGCGCCGGTAACATTGCTGAGGCTATACAAATGGGCGCCGAAGTCTTCCATGCTCTAAAGAAAGTGCTGGAAGAGCGCAATTACCCTACTACGGTAGGTGATGAAGGTGGCTATGCTCCAAGAGTACATGATGGTAATAATGAACCACTAGAATGTATAAAATATGCGGTGGACAAGACAAAATATCAGTTCGGTAAAGATATTGCTATCGCTATGGACATTGCCGCTAGTGAATTTTATGATCACGATCACTATGTATTAAAAACTAATGGAGATTGGAAATCGGCAGACGATTTGATTAACTGGTATACCTGGATCATTGATAATTATCCAGTAGTTTCAATAGAAGATGGGTTGGCGGAAAATGATTGGAGCAACTGGAAGAATATGACCGAACGCCTGGGTGGTCGGGTGCAGCTAGTGGGTGATGATTTATTCGTGACAAATGTTGAGCTATTGGAACGCGGTATTACTGAAGGGATTGCCAATGCAATATTAATCAAACCAAATCAGATCGGTACGCTAAGTGAAACCATTGATGCGGTATTACTCGCCAAGAAATCAGGCTATCGCACTATTATGTCACATCGCTCGGGCGAAACCGAGGATGTCTCTATTGCTCATTTGGCTGTAGGGCTAGGCACGGGCCAAATCAAGACTGGTTCACTCTCTCGCTCCGAACGCATTGCTAAGTATAATGAACTAATCCGTATCGCCGAAAGTAATTCTCGGCTTGGGTTAAAAAATCCATTTTAAAGAAACAAAATTATAATCTATTCCCTACTAACGGCGCTAGCTTCTCGGAAGCCATCATAGAAATTCTCGGAAATCTTTGGGTGGCCGATTTTATTGGCTGCATCTACTACTTTTTGCACATCATTAGTAATTTTAAAAATTCCAGCATCTTTTTTATTTATTAGCTTTAATAACATCATTTTGTTAATAATTCTATCGAATGCTTTCCAATAATCCTTGCCGATTAAGAATACTGGCATTTTCGGCATCTTATTCTCCTGCATTAAACACAGAATCTCGGACAGCTCATCCATCGTACCAAAACCACCTGGAAAAAACACAAATACCTTTGCTGCCATCGCTAGTGACACCTTACGAGCGAAGAAGTACTCAAAAGTGACACAGTCGGTCAAAAATGGGTTGGGATGCTGTTCGTGCATTAATGTGATATTCAACCCAATAGATCTACCGCCTATTTCATAGGCACCATGGTTAGCTGCTTCCATTATTCCGGGTCCACCGCCGGTAATCACGGCATGACCATTCTTGGCCAGTAACCCACCTAGCTTATATGCCATTTTGCAATATTTGTTATCTTGGGGTAATCTGGCTGAGCCGAATATTGTCACGCCCTGTGGAAATGACCTTACTATTTGTAGTCCCATGCCTAAATCTTTGGCATAAGCATTTGCCCTCTCTAGATCGGCGATGGATAATTTTTTTAGTAGTTCTTCTTCAGCTTTTAGCATAGTACTCCTTATAATTTCTGTATTGGCATTGGATGCAATTTTTCGTTACCGGTCAAAATACCTTGATTAGCCCCGAGCTTAACTACTACTGCAGTAGAGTTAGCCGAAGCAAAGATTAATGAACTGCGAAAAGACTTGCCCGCCGCAAAATGCGCCAAAAATCCAGAACCAAAAGCATCTCCTGCACCAGTAGCATCTTTAATTTTCTTGTCTTCGTAAATTCCGAATCTATAAACTTCTGTGCCATTACCAGCTATTCCGCCTATCGCACCATCAGTAATGATCACGGTTTCTACATAATTATTCAATCTATATAATAATTCCGTCAATACCGAACCAGGCACAATTTTGGCTGCTTCAAACTTATTGACATTTAGAATATTTACGTATTTTAATAATTTTGCTAATTCTTTAGGGTTCTTTAGTTCACCTATGCCCGGGTTAAACATAACTTTTGCATTTAGTTCCTGTGCTTTCTTCAGGAAACGCTCCAGGGTCTCCATATCGCCATGTAGGGTTGTAATGTATAGCCAATCTGGCTTTATTAAATCCAGATCTTTTTCGGAGAAATTGCCAAACTGCCCGCTTGCTCCTCGGCAGGTCAGTATTGTGCGCTCGCCATTTTTGGTATCTAATAGTATAACCGAAGTACCAGTAGCACTGCGTTCTAAACAATTGACATAACTGGTATCTACGCCCTCACGATTGAGTGTATGTATGACCGCCGTACCTGCCGAATCGTGACCAATATTTCCCATTACGACCGCTTCGTGACCATGCCTAGCAAAGGTAATGGCCGAATTTGTGCCACCGCCACCTACCGCATAATAGATTTTATCAATATCCACTTTAGAGCCAACGAGTAACTTGCCTAGGACAAACTTACCATTGACATTTGATGGAATCAGATCATCATGATCTGCTAAATAAATATCTTGCAAAGCTGAACCTAAAGAAACAATTCTTGCCATTATAGTACCACTCCATTTTTATCTATTTCCGCAACCAATTCCTGAAAAGCTTCAGCCGGATTTAGCGCCGAAGAAATAGCTGAGCCGACATTGATCACATCAAGATCTGCGTGTGCTAACGCCCGTACGTTTGAGATGTTGGCTCCGCCATCCCAGCCAATTTCCAGATCTGGCTTCATATTACGAACAATTGGAATCTTTTCCATTTGCATAAGATCGGCTTGTCCACCCTGAACACCCAGGTATCCCGCAAATATCAATACATGATCTGCCGCTTCTATGTACTGTTTAACGTTGCCAGGATAAGTGGATGGTAATAGTGCCAGCCCGACTTTGATCCCTGCATTCTTTAAAGTTTCAAAAATTGGCAACAAATTTTCAGTTACTTCAGCATGCAATATGCAAAGCGATGGATTTAATTTTAAAATAGTATCTATATATTCGGATGGCCGAGTTACCATTAAGTGTAAATCCGCCTCCCAATTTTTGGGCCACCAAATATTAGTAATATCTAGTGTCTCGGTTGGAGCAAATATACCATCAGTTACATCTATTTGTACCCTTCGTGTGAAAGTATTGATTCTTTCAATTTGCTCGCGGTATTCTTGTTTATTATTTGACAATATCGCGGGTACGATTGAGACGGTTCTAATCATAGTCTCCCCTTTCATCTAGGCGATTAATACGTCGAACACGGCGTTCTAGACCTACAAACTTTGTTTCCAAGAAAGTTTTTACTATTTTACTAAGATTGTCATCGTTTAGTGTGTGTGCTGATAGGCATAAAATATTTGCATCATCATGCTCTCTGGCTAACTTGGCAGACTCCGGACTTTCACAATGTGCTGCCCGAATTCCCTTGAAGCGATTCGCCTGAATTGTCATACCGTGCGCCGAATCGCAAATCAAAATCCCCATTGCATCATGATTCTTCCTTACCATTTTGGCAACTGCAATCGCTGGATCATTAAAATCGCCTTCAGAATTATCATATGCGCCTAGATCTGTTGCGCTGTAGTCGTTCTTCGCTAAGAAACTCAAAACTTTTGTTTTCTTATCGAAGCCACGATAGTCTGCTCCAACAAAGACTTCCATTATTTTTCCTTTCCAAAATCCACCGTTAATTCTGCTAAGCGATTAGAATAACCCCACTCATTATCATACCAAGCTACAATCTTTACCATATTGCCGCCTACGACATCAGTTAGCGGCAAGTCAACAACGCAAGAACGTGGATCACCTATATAATCAGATGATACTAATTCTTCTTCGGAAACACCCAAGATGCCTTCGTAATATGGCTCCTCAGAAGCCTTTTTGAAAATTTCGTTTAGCTCTTCCTTGGTGGTGTCGCGTTTTAGCACTGCGGTAATATCGGATAACGAAACGACCGGTGTAGGTACGCGTATAGATAATCCATTAAATTTACCAGCTAGGCTCGGAATCGTTAGCGAGGCAGCCTTAGAAGCCCCTGTTGTAGTGGGTACGATATTCTCGGCCGCGCTCCTGGCTTCGCGTAAATCTTTCGCTGGAGCATCTAGTAGTCTTTGCGAACCAGTGTAAGAATGCACGGTAGTCATCATTGCTTTTTCTATGCCAAATTCATCTTCTAAAATTTTCATAATTGGCGCGATGCAGTTGGTAGTGCAAGAAGCATTAGAAAGGATTTCATCGCTCGCTCCCACTACTTCCTCATTCACCCCTAAGACTACAGTCTTGGCGCCATCGCCCTTGGCCGGTGCTGATATCACTACCTTCTTGGCGCCCGCCTTAATATGTGCACGGGCATCCGCCGGCTTCGTGAATAGCCCAGTGGATTCTACCACAACATCAACCCCGAGGTCGGCCCAGGGTAATTTGGCTGGATCCTTTTCGGCAAATACTGGTATTTCACGCGAATTTACGACAATAGAATTCTCGCCTGCTGAAACTTTTTTATCGTAGGTACCATAGGAAGAATCATATTTTAGAAGGTGTGCTAAAGTCTTGGCATCTGTAATATCATTAATCGCCACTACTTGTGCATCATGCCGCTCTAGCAGTATTTTGCATACATTGCGACCAATTCTACCAAAGCCATTAATAGCCACTTTAATCATTTTACCTCCTAATTCTACTTATGGCTATTATACCACGAGTTTAATTAAATTTGCAAAAAAATCAAAAACAGGTCCAGACAGGACCCGCTTTTTCTTTTGCTCTGAAAGAGCCTATTTTATCTTGCGAAGTGCGCAAACGCTCTATTCGCTTCCGCCATCCTGTGGCAATCTTCTTTCTTCTTGAAGGCTGCACCGGTTTCATTATAGGCATCAACAATTTCTGCCTCCAGGCGCTTGGCGTATGGCATACCCTTGCGCGCGCGTGCAGATTGTACTAGCCAAGAAAAGGCAAAGTGCAATTGTCGGTGTCCGGCAATTGGAAATGGAATCTGATAGTTTGCACCACCTACGCGGCGAGATTTTACTTCGAAATCCGGCGATACGTTGGCGATAGCTTTTTCTAGTACCTCTACTGGATTTTCTGATTTTAATTTCTTGGCTGCGCCTTCGATTGCATCATATACGGCGCGCTCCGCTACTTGCTTTTTGCCATCTAGCATAGACTTATTAATTAATCTCTGTACTAGCATGGACTGATATTTGCGGTCTGGGCTAACTTTTCTTACTAAAGATTTAGTAGTTTTACGTGGCATAATTACTTACCCTCCTTCTTGGCGCCGTATTTACTGCGACCTTGCTTGCGGCCCTGTACGCCCTGGAGATCCAAGGTGCCGCGTACAATATGATAACGCACACCAGGCAAATCTGGTACACGGCCACCACGTACCAATACTACTGCGTGCTCCTGTAGATTGTGGCCTTCGCCACCAATATAAGCCCAAACTTCTTGGCCGTTAGTGAGGCGCACACGGGCTACCTTACGCATAGCAGAGTTTGGTTTCTTTGGTGTCTTAGTGGTTACTTTTACGCACACCCCACGCTTCAATGGAGCAGCTTTCTCGTAGCGCTTAGTCTTCAAGGTATTTATGATAGAACCAAGAGCCGGAGATTTAGATTTTTTGGCAGCCTTTTTTCTAGGCTTCCGAATCAACTGATTAATAGTTGGCATTAAATCTTTCCTTCTTAGATTAACATATAATATATAGTGAATTTTACTACACTATATATAGCGTTTGGGTAGCTAAAAACCACCTCAAAACCCTATATCTAGTGTCCACTATTTGCTAGTTTGTTCACAGCAATCACAAACCAGCTGAAACTCTTACCTTAATTATATCACAATCTCTTTAATTTAGCTAGTTTAATTTTCTGCAAATTGAGAGTTGTATAGCTCAGCATAAAACCCACCAGCCTTCAGAAGTTCAGCGTGATTTCCCTGTTCTATAATTTCACCATCTTTCATTACCAGAATCAAATCTGCATTGCGAATAGTGGATAGCCTATGAGCTATCACGAAGGATGTCCTGCCGCTAGTTAGCTTTTCAAAAGAGTCTTGAATGAGCTGCTCAGTACGCGTATCTACATTGGAAGTAGCCTCATCTAGTATCATCATTGGCGGGTTAGCGACCATTGCCCTGGCAATCGTAATCAATTGTTTTTCTCCCGCCGAGATATTATCAGAGTCTTCGCTAATTTGCGAATGATAAGCTTTGGGCAAAGCTTCTATCACGTGATGTACATTGCTAGACTTTGCTGCCCGTACTATATCATTAAAGGTAGCCGCGTGATTGCCATACCTTAGATTCTCTTCCACTGTACCACTAAATAGCCACGTATCCTGCAGTACCATGCCGAATAATTCTCTCACATCGGCCCTTTTCATTTCGCGTGTTGGCACACCATCTATCGTGATATAGCCCGATGTTGGGTCATAGAAACGCATTAATAAATTGATGATAGTTGTCTTGCCGGCGCCTGTTGGCCCTACGATTGCTACATTCATTCCGGGTTTCACTTTAACTGAGAAATCTCGGATAATTGGCTTACCCTCTACGTAGCTAAAGTTTACATTGTGAAATTCCACCTCGCCACGCATTGCCTCTATAGTTTTAGAAGGTGCTGGATCCGGTTCTTCTTCTGGCTCATTTAGAAATTCAAAAATTCTTTCACTAGAGGCTACTAAGCTCTGTATGGTAGAGGTCGTAGATGCCACTTCGGTAATTGGGCGATTAAAACGTGATACATATTGAATGAATGCCTGCAATGCACCAATTGTAATTTGACCTTGAATTGTAAAGATGCCGCCCAGTACGGCCACTACTACATAGCCTAAATTTGTAAAAATATGTGTCACCGGTATTGATAATGAAGATAAAAATTGTGCTTTTCTGGTAATTTTGTTTAACTGTTCATTTGTGCTACTGAACTTTTCCATAGATGCTACTTCGTGCGAATTAGATTTAATGATGATCTGCCCAGTATAATCCTCTTCTATTATGCTGTTTAGTATGCCTAGAGTGGATTGGCGTTCGATAAAATACTTTTGTGCATGCCCCATAATCTTCCCCACTACCAGTACCGAGATAGGCACAACCACAAAAGCCACCAAAGATAACGGTACGGAAATCATCAGCATTATAATCATTACCCCGATAATTGTTGTCAAGCTTAGTGAGGCATCGGTAATTTCCTGCGACATGGAAGTCGCAATCACATCGATATCATTTGTCATGCGTGACAACGTATCGCCGTACTGATGTTTGTCGAAATATGCAATCGGTAGGCGCGCAATTTTATCGATAATTTGGTTGCGTAGCCCTCTAGTATATTTGGCAGTCACTACGGTTAATATATAGGCTTGCGCATAATTTAGAATTGCCGATGCGATAAATAACCCTACCACTAACCAAACTTTGCCTATAATTGCATCGAAGTCTATATTTGGATAGGTATTTACCGCGATATTGGTCATATCGCCCAAAATTTTTGGAATAAATATACTAAGTGTCGCCGATCCAATAGCTAAAATAATCGAAAAAATTATCCAACCACGATACTTCTTGATCGATACTAGAAAGTGCGCAAAAGATTTTAAGGTAGAACCAGCTTTGCGCTTGCCATGTTTTTGATGAGCCGAAATTGGCATATCCTTATGCATCGATACCTCTCATTTCTTTGGCAAATTCCTTATCGGATAATTGCGACTTAACAATTTCCTTGTAGGTTTCGCATTTTGCTAATAATTCTTTATGCTTACCCTTCCCTACAATCCTGCCGTTGTTTAATACTATAATTTGATCTGCATCCTTTATAGTACTTACGCGCTGTGCTACTACTAGTGTTACCATATCGGCAGTAATTGGCTTTAGGGCCGCACGTAGTTTGGCATCTGTCTTCATGTCGAGCGCCGAAAAAGAATCATCAAAAATGAAAATATCAGGATTTTTGCAAATTGCTCGCGCAATGGAGAGTCGCTGTTTTTGCCCACCAGAAACGTTGGTACCGCCCTGTGCTATATGGGCATTATATTTATTGGGCAATTTTTCGATAAAATCCTTAGCTTGAGCGATCTCAGCGGCTTCCTTCATTTGTGCTTCAGTGGCATTTGGTGCGCCAAACATAATGTTTGATCTGACAGTGCCGGCAAATAATATTCCACGCTGCGGTACTAGCCCGATGCGTTTTATTAAATCATTTTTATTGTAATCACGGACATTAATACCATTTACCAGAATTTCTCCACTGGTAGCTTCGTAAAATCTTGGTACTAAGTTTATCAAGGTGGATTTACCAGAGCCGGTAGAGCCAATAAATGCTGTTACCTCGCCAGCATTTGCGGTAAAAGTAATATCATCTAGCACCTTTTCTTCTGCGCCTGGATAATAAAAATCTACTTTCTTGAATTCTACTGTGGGCTGTTTGCTTGGCAGGCCTTTCGTTTCTGCCGGCCATTTGATTTTTGAAGTGATATTTAGAATTTCGTTAATTCGCCCCGCACATACATTAGCTCTTGGCAGCATCACAAACATCATCGACATCATTAAGAATGACATCATCACGAAGCTTACATATTGCGCAAAGGCCGACATATTTCCTAAGTATGCAAAATCTTTGTTTAATAAAGAAATCCCTACATAAGTACATAGTAATGTTAATCCATTAAAGATTATATTAATTAGTGGGCCCTCAAGTTTTAAAATTTTGTCTAGATAAATTGAAAGCTTTGTTAACTCATCATTTGTTCTCTCAAATTTTCTTTTCTCTAGGCCCTCATTATTAAATGCGCGAATGACTTTTAAGCCAGTTAGATTTTCCCGAGTAACTAAAGTAATTTTATCTACTAACTTTTGATAAATTTTAAACTTCGGCATTACTAATACCATTATAATAACAATAGAAGTCACAATTGCTGCTATCCCAATCGCAATAATCCATGTCATATCTGGGGCGGTTTGAATTGCCATAATGAATGAAATAATACAAAACATTGGTGCTAGCAGCATTACCGAAAGCATCATCATAGTCACTTGCTGTACTTGATTAACATCATTGGTCGTGCGGTTAATTAGTGATGCTGTACTGTAATCTTTGGTGTCCACTAAGTTTAAATTGATTATTTTGCCATAGATGGCCGCCCTAATATCACACGAAAAATCTGCGCCTACTTTGGCGGAAAAATAACTTGCCGCCAGTGAGCATCCGGCTGAGGCTATTGCTATTCCAATCATGACAAGTCCAGTTCGCCAAATGTAATTTATATCTTCCACTACAATACCATTGTTGATAATGTCCGCCATCAGCGCTGGCAGCTGCAAGGTTGCAAAGACTTGCCCGCCCGTGAATACGATAAGTAATAATACTTGCCACCAGTATGGCTTCAAAAATTTAAATAATCTCAGCATCTTTTTTCTTTCTTTTATTTTCTAGGTGCATCAAGAAGTAGATAAATGCACCCATTATAATATATATGTAGTAAGAGAAGAATCGCCACACTAGCATTGCCCAAAAGACATAGCCTTCGGATAGTGCTGAAAATACTACGTAAAATGTGCCTTCTGCTGCACCAGAGTTTCCTGGGGTCGGAACAAAGTATACTGCGCTAGTAATCGCTACCGTGGTGACAAAGCATGGTAAGAAATCTACTTCCCCGCCGAATGCCGTAAGTACGAAAAACGGTATCATTGAAACAATGACATGAAAAGCCACTGAAAGCAGGATAGTCCTTATAAATAATCCGCGCGTTTTTAAAATTACTTTGATGGATTCCGCATATTCATTCACTTCACGTTCTGTCTTTTGAATTGCCTCTTCTTTATTTTTTACGATATGGATTTTAGCCAAAAATTTCACTACTATATTAATTAGCTCGGTCATACCTTTTGGCAGAAAAGTCGCCATTAGAATTACCACTGGCCAGAATGCATAAAATAGCAGACCAAAACATGCCGTAGCGATTAGTGCTGCATTTTCAATACTTAAGCTTCCTAACAGAAAACAAAGTATCGCAATGATGATAAAACCCATTTGGCCAGAAATCATTCCGAATAGTGGGATAGCTGTTGATACGCCGCTTGGTAACCCGCTGTTCTTGCGCATGTAGTAGATCTGAAAAGGTTGTCCCCCCACTGCAGCCGGAGTGATACTATCATAATATCTACCAAGCAGTACGGTCCGTCTGGCCACTTTGCGTGCTTTTTTGATGTTAAAATCTTTTTTGTTGGGATCCAATTCCCGCATCATCATGACATATTTGGTAATTTCTAAGGTAATTGCCACAACGAAACATCCCGCCGCCGGTACTAACAGCCACCAATTTATTACTACTTCAGATAGTTCTGCTGCATTTTGAGAGTTTCCAAATTCTGAAAATGCCGTTACGGCAATGACTGCTATATTTAACAAAATGAACAGTATCACCATGACAGGTTTTTTGAAAAATTTTTTTGGTGAAAAACCTTTACGGTCTAGCTGCTCTTTTGTTTCTGACATTTCTATTCTCGGGCGGATTTAATATTTGGATATTCTTCCACCAGTACGCGAATGCAACCGGCAATCGGTATGGCGATGATTGCACCAAGTAGGCCAAACATATACATGCCAATTACTACCGCGCACAATATCACGACTGGTCTTAATTTCAGAGCATCGCCTTGGACCTTCGGCGAGATAATGTTGTTCTCTACTTGTGCGTATATTATATATGTAACGGCAAAAATTGCTCCGGCCAGAGGGTTTGAGAAGAATAGTAATACCGTTACCAATGACCCACCAATGAATTGCCCAAACATTGGAATTAGGTAGAAAGTCATAGTGATCATACCCATCGGTAGGGCTAAATTCTGTGAGAATCCGAAGATGAATGATAATATAAATACTATTATAGTGGAAGCACAGCCATCTAATATCGCTATCATTACTTGCCTTGATACGTAGGTGGATACCACGTTTGCCATTCTCATTACGATTCTTTTGCCTACCTTGGTTGAGGTGCCAGCATCATCCTTCTCTCCGATTCGGTTCCAAAAAGTTTCCATCATACTGGGCCCTTCTAGCAAGAATAACAGCGTAAGTATTAGTACCAGTACGATTTTCATCATCACATCGGCTACGCCGCTAACACTGGAGACTAAATTATTTCCAAGTATACCGAGCAGACTATTGGACAGTCCAGAGATGGCATTTGAGATTTCTCCTTCTAGATTATCTATCCCAATGTTCTTTCCGAAACTGTTTATTCCCTCCCAGCCACCAAAGGTGTTATCGAAAGTTTCCGGGAAATGTTGCACGAACTTTGCAGTTTCGTTGACTACTACTGGCCCAACAATCGCGACAATCGCGCCAAGCACCAATACGACTATTAAATAAGCTAGTACTGCCGAGGTAGTTTGGTGTTTCTTGTCTTTGCCAAAATGCCTAGTGAAGAATCTATTCACCTTGCGTACTAAAGGCTTTAATGCTAAGGCTAAGAAAATCGAAATACCAATTATTACAAGTCCAGTGATTGCCTTCTCGATCAGAAAAATCACCGCCACAATGCCTAGTGGCACTAGCCAAAACTTAATAAAAGTTCTTAAATCTGTCTCGATTGTTTTGGACATAAACCTCCTTATGGAATAATTGTAGCATAAATGCTATAATTGTGGGAAGTTTTGTTAGTTTAAATTGGGGCAACCAAATAATGCCTTCTCGCGACCGTACGCGACTAATGAGGAGCGGAATGAACGATGCTTCGCCCGTAAATGACAGGCCGAAGCGAGCGAGTCGCGAAAGGTATTATTTGGTTGCCAGGAATCACAATGAAAAAAGTTTTAATGCACACTTGTTGTGCACCATGCAGCGTATATTGTATTGACAGCTTACGTGCGGAAAATATCGAGCCCACGATTTTTTGGTATAATCCGAACATCCACCCATACATGGAATACAAAGCACGCCGCGATTGTTTAAAAGACTATTGTAAGAAAGTTGATGTAAATAGCATCTTTATTGAAGATTATGGCTTGGATGAATTTTGTAAAAATGTCGTTAGTGATATTCCGAATCGTTGCGTAAACTATTGTTATAAGAAACGCCTCACCGAGACAGTGCGCTACGCTGCAAATCATGGCTACGATGCTTTTACTACTACACTCTTGGTTTCGCCATATCAAAAGCACGAAGAACTAAAGCAAGTTTGTGAAGATCTAGCAGCCATGGCGGGCATAGAATTTCTCTATCGCGATTTCCGTGTAGGTTTTCGCGAAGGTCAAGCCAAGGCGCGCGAACTGGGCCTGTACATGCAAAAATATTGCGGCTGTATCTTTAGTGAAGAAGATCGCTACCGTAAACAAATCGAAAAAGATTTAAAAAAATAATACATGTCTCTAACCTTATTTTCTAAAAATATCAGCTAAAAAATAAACCTAAGTAGCCATTATGCTTGTGTTATAATGAAAAAGTAATAAGGAGGTTTCGGTGAAAAAGTGTTTTGATGCAGAAAAATACTTAAAAATTCAGAAAAAGAAAATCAAAGAACGTATTCGTATGTTCGATAAACTCTATCTAGAGTTTGGCGGCAAACTAATAGATGACCAGCATGCCGCCCGCACCCTCCCCGGATTCCTCCCAGACCTCAAAATTCATCTCTTGCAAGAATTCAAAGATGATGCTGAGGTTATTTTATGTATTAATGCCAATGCTATTGAAAATTCCAAAATTCGTGCCGACCATATGATTTCCTACGAGACTGAAGTCTTGCGTTTGATTGAATTTCTCCGTTCCAAGGGCATTACAGTTAATTCAGTGGTTATTACACTTTTTAATGGCCAGAAAAAAGCACAGGATTTTGCCAAGAAGCTAGAAGATTATCATATCAAGCCATATTTCCATACTTTTACCAAAGGCTACCCTACCGATGTGGATACTATTGTGTCGGATGAGGGCTATGGGGCAAATCCATACATTGAGACTACCAAGTCGCTAGTGGTGGTATCTGCGCCCGGACCATGTTCTGGCAAGCTTGCCACGGCCCTTTCGCAACTCTACCATGAGAGTAAGCGCGGTCGCAAAGTAGGCTATGCCAAGTTTGAAACCTTTCCAGTGTGGGATTTACCGCTTAAACATCCGGTAAATATTGCCTACGAGGCGGCCACTGCTGATCTTGCCGATAAAAACATGATTGACTACTTTCACTTGGAGAAATATGGCACTACTGCAGTAAATTATAATCGTGATTTGGAAACTTTCCCTGTGCTCAAGGAGATATTAATGCGCATTAATGGTAAGAGTGTATATTATTCTCCTACCGATATGGGGGTAAATGTTATTGGTAAATGTATTACTGATGATAAAGCAGTGCAGCGTGCTGCCAAGGATGAAATTATCCGCCGCTATTATCGCGCCCTGGTAGATCTCAAAAAAGGCGCAGTGGATGAATCCGTGCCGGAACGTATTAAATTGCTTATGAATGAGCTTGAGATTTCGGAAAAGGATCGTACGGTAGCCATTGAAGCTGCCAAAAAACGCGAAAAAGCCGGCAATCTCCCCAGCGCCTGCATTAAGGTTGGCAAAAAATATGTCGTTGGCCGTAAAACTGACTGTCTTTCCCCGGTCTCTAGTACTATGATTAATGCTATTAAAACCATTTCAAAGATTCCGGATGAAATGGACCTGATTGCCCCAGCTGTATTAAAGCCTATTTTGGAAATCAAAAACAAAACTTCTAATTTTCAGGAGAATTGTCTCAAAATTGGTGAAGTTTTGATCGCGTTATCTATCTGCTCCTCTACTAATCCAGTCGTTAAAAAAGCCTTAGATAATCTAGAAGAGTTCAAAGGCGCTCAATTCCACGCTACTCACATGATTCCAGATGATGAGATGATTGTTTTGTCGAACCTCGGCATCGATGCTACCTGTGGAACAGAGATAGACACGAACTAGATTTAGAGAAACCAAATGAGTGGCTGCCCATATCCCAACTTGGCGGCATTCCGGAGCGCGGCAGCGCGAGGATTAGTGCCATCCGCCCATGGCGATGGGCCGGATGGACACGGCCGCAAGTGGGATATGGGCTAGCCTAGATATTTTTGAATATTATCAAAATTATTCAATTGTAACCGGTATAAATATTATTTCTTCATCACCGCTAGTGAGTGTTAGCGTATTGCTCGATTGATTCAGTTCGTAATCAAATTCATTATTGAGCGTATATAGCCACTCTGTATTAATCTTTAATTTGCCATCCTCCAAAGCCCAGGCAAAATCGTAATCATTTAAGTGATCATTTGTGGTCAATGTGCCCTTACCAATCTCGGTAAATTTCCATATCACGCTAGGTTCATCTTCCTTTGTCCATTCACCAACGGTGACCAAATATTCCCCATCCTGAATGCTTGGTTTAGCATTCAGTTTTATAATCAAAAAAACTACGCCAGCTATTAGTGTAATCAATCCTATAATCAATACTATAATGGAAATGCGCTTTTTATTCATAAGCACATTTTAGCAGTAAAGCTTTGTCTTGACAAGCTTCAAATATCCACGTGCTGCTTGGCAAAAATTGTCCAATTCTGCACCCTCGATCTTGTGATAGTCCCCACCATTGGATTTTTTGTATACACCGGTTGGACGTACTTCATAGCGAATTGTCATTTCCTGTAGTTTGCCGAATTGATCAGTCCAATTTTCGTGCCACACCCAGACATTCTTCTTAGATTCAAAAAACTCACGTTGATGTCCTACTGGAATCGGTCCAAACAAGGTTCGGCCTAGTTCTGATTCGGCATTAATTAAATCTTCTAGGCTGAGTTTATTAGTGTAAACTCTTGGCGAGAAAAGAGAATCTTTTAAGAATTTCTTAAGCGACATAGTTCAATTTCCTCGGCAATTGCATTCAATTCTTCGTAAACATCTAAAGTTTCGTTTGCGACATCAAAATTATATGCCTCACTTTTGGCGAAGGATGGAATATTAAAAACGGAAGAGTTGCTTTGCATTTTTTGTTGTCTCCACTTCTATAATCTCGAAATCCAAGGCTAGTTTTTCGCTCAGCCACTTGGCGACCTCGCGAACATAAGCCGGTTCATTGATTATACCACGAAATGGCTTTGGAGTCAAGAATGGAGCATCAGTTTCGAGCAAAATCCTCTCTAGGGGCGGCGTTGGCAAGGTGGAATATGTCGCCATGCCATTTACTCCTATGAAAAATTCCGTATTCTCTAGAATCCGCTTTAAATTTTTCTTATTATCGGAGAAGCTATGAACCACACCTCGTACTTTTGGGAAATTTCTCACTACGGCAAAAAAATCCTCAAACGCTTCTCTCACATGAAATGAGACTGGCAAATCATTATCGGTAGCCAGTTGCAACATCTGCTCAAACAGCTTAATCTGCATCTCTCGGTTATATCCATCATAATGATAATCTAGTCCGACCTCACCGATAGCGACAAGGTGTGGGTGGCCAAAAACATTCGACCGATTCTGCTCAAGGGCGAGTATCTCGGATGAAACTCCTGCATTTTCCGGATGTATACCGTATGTCCAATAAACATTTTTGTGGCCTTCCGCAAAATCTCGTGCCGCCAAAGAGTCTTCGTGACTAGTGCCGATGCAAATAATTTTCTCCACTCCATTTTTGTGTGCCCGCTTTAGCATTTCTTCAGCCTGAGCCTCAGAAAAGAATTCCTTGTCATGTAGGTGGCAATGTGTGTCAATAAGAAAAGTCATAACGAAATTATACCATACATAGTTAAGGCGGTTTCCCGACCTTATTGTATAATTACCTCTGGCGGGTGACAGCTGTGGAGGGGGACCACCAAAACATTTGCGCATGCAAATTTTTGGGGGAGGAAAACGGCTGGCAGGACCCGCCAGAACCAATAAATTCGGTTGCGCTAGCTGTTTCGGTTTTCGCGTTTTCGTTTTATTGGGTCCAGCTGCCGCTTGCGTAGCCGCAAAGATTTTGGTGTCACTTCCAAAAGTTCATCATCTAGTAAGAAATCCAAACATTGCTCTAGTGATAACTGTGTGTATGGCGTTAACTGTATTGCGCCATCTGATGCGTGTGTCCGCATATTGGTGAGTTGCTTTTCGCGACATACATTAATATCTAAATCATCTTTTTTATTAGACAAACCCACAATCATCCCCTGATACACTGGCACTTGTGGTGGAATGTATAAGATTCCACGCGCTTGCGCTGCATCTAGGGCATAGGCCGTAGATACACCAGTTTCAAATGAAATCAAGGCGCCATTGCGCTCTGGCTTATATTTTGTATCCGCTGGCTTATGCCCGCTCGGGATACTAGACATAATTACGGTACCCTTCGTGGCAGTGAGTAAATTATTGCGAAGCCCAATCAAGGCTGCAGTAGAAATCTTGTATACAAATCTAGTGGATCCAGAAGTGGTCATCTCTTGCGAAACTAGCTCCGCCTTACGCGCGCCCAGCTCTTGACTTACGGCGCCCACGAATTCTGGCGCTACCTCTATAGTTAAGTCTTCCATCGGCTCGCATTTTACGCCATCAATTTCTTTATAAACTACTTCTGGTCTACCGACTTCTAGCTCGTAACCTTCACGCCGCATAGTTTCAATCAATACGGATAGGTGTAACTCTCCACGCCCAGACACCTTGTAGCCTAAGCCATCGGGTTGAATTTTTAGGGCGATATTAGTCTCTAGCTCGCGCTCTAATCTCTCGGCAATCTGCCGTGAAGTCGTAAATTCGCCCTCGCGACCCTTTAATGGCGAAGTGTTTGGCCCAATATAAATGGAAAGTGTCGGTGCTTCTAGCTCTATAGTTGGTAAAGCTTCTGGATTATCGCCAGTAGCAATAGTATCACCAATATTTGCCTCAGCCACACCAGTTACTGCTACGATATCACCAGCAATCGCTTTTTCGATTTCTTCCTTCCCTAATCCACGATATGAAAAAATTTTTTCTACCTTGCCATTTTTTACGCTATCGCCATGCAAAATCTTCACATTCTGGCCCTTCTTTAAATGTCCACGGAAAATCTTACCAATACAATACTTGCCTAGATAATTATCTGCTGCTAGCGCTGCCACTAAAAGCTGGGCACTATCATTGTCTGCATCCACGCTCGGTGCTGGTATGTCATTGATAATAGATTCAAAAATTACATGTAGGTCATTATCCAGATTTGTGGTTTTACCAGCTTTACCTTCCCTGGCTATCGCATAATATACAGGATAAAATAATTGCGACTCATCTGTTGCTAACTCTAAGAATAGTGATTCGACTTCGGAAAGTACTTCATCAATTCTTGCTGCTGGTTTGTCGATTTTATTTATTATCACCACTGGCTTTAAATTTAGCTCCAAAGCCTTCTGTAATACGAATTTTGTTTGCGGCATTGGCCCTTCTTGTGCATCTACGATTAGTAATACTCCATCTGCCATGTTAAGAGTTCGCTCTACCTCGCCAGAAAAATCTGCATGCCCTGGCGTATCAATGATATTTATTTTATAGCCATCATAATATACACAAGTCTGCTTAGCGGTAATGGTGATGCCCCGCTCGTGCTCTTGGTCCATGCTGTCCATTATCAGTGTCTGCTGCATCTCAGCCTGATTGTCACGAAAAGTATGGGATTGTTTTAAAAGCCCATCTACCAATGTGGTCTTGCCGTGATCTACGTGGGCAATAATTGCCACATTTCGGATTAAATCTTTATTTAAAGTCATAAGGGTAATTTTATCACAATTTGCCTAAATATTCAATGCATTGTATAATATTCATGCGTTGTTACATAATTCGTAGCATCGAGGGACATAAAGGCAAAATCTGCCTTTAGGCAGATTCTTGCCGCCGTAGGGGCGGAGCAATGTGATAAAATTTATTATCACATTGCGAAGCTCCCGAGATGTGCGAATTATGTAACGATACTAACATTTTATTCATTATGACAAATCGCAATAAACATCTGAATCCGAACTTGAGGTACGAGCCTGAGCGCTGTTGGGTGGGGGAAAGTCATAAAATTATTTACAGTACTCGCGAAGAGGCCGAGCTCGCCGCCAAGGTAGCCGAACATGATCATCATTCTGGCCCGCTATCTGTCTATAAATGCGAATATGGCGACCACTATCATCTAAGCTCCAATTAGATTATTTTTTCCCAGTATTGGGAGCCTTTGGGATGCTAAAAGTACTGGCAGTGCTAGTACTACTAGTAGTACCATGACTACCATATCCATTTAAATTTACGACTACCTCCTCTCCCCTCGCATCATTATCTAAGGGTACGAGTTTCAGCTCATTTTTCATTAGGCTGCGTACTCCGCTAATTGTTATTTCGTTCTCCTGGGTTGTTCCTAGAATCATATCATTTAAGATTATCAAAGTCTGTGCACCATCAGTTTCAAAGCTCACCTTCACTTCATCATCTATGCGGTCTACTTCTTTGATTTTTATAGTGGGCCTTATTGTTGCATCTAGGCTTTCCTCCACTCTCGGTAGGCTATCATAGCGTTCGATAATGTAATCGGTCAACAGGTTCAGCTCATCTAGATTGGTCACCACTTTGCCACCAGTCTGCATGGCTAAGTCGCTATAATAATCATCGTAGTCAGGATTAGTAATGATATAGAAATTTACTGGATCTATAGTTTTACTTAGCCGCACCACTTCATCCAGGGTCATGCCATCACGATCTGGGGCAAGAAAATTGGCATCAGTCAGTACTACCATGGATTTTGTTGAGCCATACTTCCATTTTAGACTTTGCATCGCATGAAAAGATGCCGACAGCAAAGATTCCGGCGTGTCACCACCACCATCAGCCCGAATCTTAGCTAACTCATTTTTAAAAACCTCCAAGGTGCATGTCTCAAAATTACAATGTTCCACTGGTATATAGGGATCAGATAAATCACGGTAATCATATAATGCCACTCTTCCGCCAGAATTTATCGTTTCGGTTGCTAGTCTTAAGGCCTCAGACTTATACTGCTCTATCATTCCCGCCATTGAGCCAGTGGAATCAATCAAAAATGCCGTATCGTGTGGTGAAGAAATATGATTTTCTAACCCAAATTCCTTAGTGATTTTGTCAAAAATTACACGAGATGCATCTTCGTATATGGCATCAGAAACATAGCTTAAATGGTCATCCATATTTAGGTGTGAACTACAAAAGAAATCGCGTTTATTACACCAAGTGCCAAGCTTTTCTGTGAAAGCTTCGGGCTGGTATGGAATATATGCACCAAGTAGACCTTTGTAGGCTTGGCAGTCTGGTACATACATGCGATATTCGGATAAGTTTTCGTTGCGGCAGGCTGCCGGTATTAGGCCTTTCCCTTCTGGTAGATAGATTTTTGGATCGCCAAAAGTTGCGGCGTAAATTACCTTATTGGCATTTAGATCTGCCAGAGCTTTTGAAATCGCCATTGCCCCCTGCGAATATCCGCCCAATACATATTTAGTATTTGGACAAGCCGAGCCATTCACCAGCTTTTTTAAATTCTTCACACCCGTATTTACACTTTCGCCAAATTCATAGGCTTCTCCAGCACCGAAAAATGCGCCCACCGTTGTGCCAAGATTTTCTATGCCTACTCCTACTGCTGGGTAGTCTAAGTCCGTAAAAGTATAGCTTAGCTTGGTGGTGGCCAATTTAGACTGGATAGTTGCCTTAAATTCTAAATAATCATCGTTTGTCCATCTTTCCCCACCAGAGCCTCGCGCGAATATTACGCTTAGATCTGGACAGCCCTCTGCCTGCACTTGTGATCTTGGCACCAATGCTAAGCCTAATACCATTGATAACCATAGATAACTAATTTTAATTCTTTTTTTGCTATTTCTTACATTTTTTATACGAACTTTTTTGATATTTTCTCGTAGCTTTTTTGGCATAGATTACTCCCATTTTTATCAATGCAGGGATTATAGTCATAAAATTCTCAAAGTTTCAACCCCCTACCTATTTTTTCGTGCTATAATAGGGGTAAATTGGAGGAAGTATGGAACAGAAACAACGCGCGTGGGATGAATATTTTATGAAAATTGCCGAAACGGTTGCGCTTAAAAGTAAAGATCCATCATCAAAAATGGGTTGTGTAATTGTGGATTCTAAAAAGCGCGTGGTTTCGCTGGGCTATAATGGTATGCTGCAAGGCGCCGATGAATCAAAAATGACTTTAAGCGAGCGGCCTATGAAATATTACTTTGCCATTCATTCTGAAATGAATGCGATTCTATTCGCACATCAGGATCTCGCTGGCTGCACATTATATAATCGCGTAGCTACTTGTGAAAATTGCTTAAAATACTGCCTGCAGGCTGGCATCAAACGTTTCGTTTATAAAGAACTGCGTGTCCACTCTCACTCTTCCGACCCCAAAAAATCCATGACCAACATAGAGACCGATGAGGCAGTGGTACGCCTACTTAGCTCCATGCCAGACATAGAAACACTCAACCTCACCAATGGCAAGACTTATACGCAAGACATACTAGATTCTTACGATAAAGATTCTGAGGAATATTCTCGCTTGGCAAAATGGATATGATGACTAATACCTGATGCATAATACCTGATGCTGGGGGTTGAAGTTTAAATTAAGGTGTGATAGGGTAGACTCGGGTTGGCTTTGGCGAAAAGTGGGGTTTGGCGATTCACGGCAGGAGTCCATATAGACTCGTGCGGGTGTGGAGCTCCATTAAACGGTTATTCTAGATATGCTAGAAGCTCAGAAAGGATTCTTGGAGATGGCGATAAATTTTTCATTTTGGAGAATTAATATTCGCGTAACTCTATCGTGGAAGAGAAGAAACCAAAGAAAAAAAGTTAGTCCGCAGATAGCGGGCTAACCTATACAACCCTGTGAGTCTAGTTTCTAGAGCTAGGCTCTTATGTTTTTATTGTAACATTACTATAGCTAGTGTCAAGCTAAATTTTCCAGGGCTTTATGGAGCGAAGCCAAGATTTGTACAAATCACACAAAAACCCTATTCCTCACCCATCCAGCTTATGTTATAATATGAGCAATATGAAAAGCCATATTTTAGTCTCTAATGGAACCCGTATCTTCGTTTCCACTCTTCTCTTCATCACACTCATCATTGGTACTATACTGGCTTCTACTAAGACTAAAGCTAATGTAGTAATGAACGAAGTCTCTCTCGCCATCCCAGTCTCTTGCTCTATGTCTAGCACCATTAGTACTGGTAATGATCACATTGCTACCATAGTACCTAATTCCTATACTGAAAACATCGGCATCACCAATCTCAAAGCTCTCTGCAATGACTTCTCTGGCTTCTCCATCTACGCCATAGGCTACACCAATAACACTGATGGTAATAACACTATGCTAGGTACTAATACTAACCAGACTATTGCTACTGGTACCAATAGCTCAGGCAATGCTTCTAATTGGTCTATGAAGCTCACTAAGGTAGAAAACCCCACCAACATAGAAAACCCCACCGGAACGGGGGGGGGTATTACCTATAACCCAGACAACCTATCTATTCTAGACAACTACGATTCATACCATACAGTACCAAATACTCTCACTAAAGTAGCAGAATATAAAGCTAGTACTGGCTCTTCTACTACAGACCAGACTCTAGGTTCTAACATCCAGACTACCTATGCTGCCTTCATTTCTAGCACCCAATCTGCCGATACTTACATAGGTAAAGTCAAATACCTTCTCCTCCACCCTGCTACTTTAGTAGCAGGCAACTATACTATAGCCTACAATGCTAATGGTGGTACTGGTACTATGAATAGTGAAACCAATGTAAAGAACTATGAACCCCATACTCTAGCCCTCAATACTTTCACTGCTCCTACTGGCTATGTCTTCTCCGGCTGGTGTACAATACAAGATGCTAATGCTACTAGTACTAATCCCCAAACTACCTGCGATAGTGAATCCTACCGTGATGGAGCAACTATATCCTCCAGCCCTAGTATAAGTGCTACTGATGGTGGTACACTGACACTATATGCTTACTGGCAAAGACCATACACTATGCAACAATTCGCTAATGGTACAGCTGACACTACTTGTACTAAACTAAATATTGGCGAGAGAGTAACACTAATAGATGCTCGTGACAGCCAAGAATACACCGTAGCTAAACTAAAAGACAACAAATGCTGGATGACTAAGAACTTAAATATTGCTGGTGGGACTGCTCTTTCTTCATCAGACACTGATGTAGATGCTAGCTACATAGATTCCTTTACCACTAGCAATAACCTAACTAAGACTAATGACACTATAGTACTACCCGCTTCTAATGCTGGCGGATTTACCACCAACAATTATTCATATGTTTATAATACTGGAAATAACACCGATACCTGTACCACTCCAGGATGCTATTCTTATTACTCATGGGATGCAGCAACATTGGGGTCTGGTAGAAGCCTAAGTACTGATAATACTGATGCTCCCTATAGTATATGCCCTAAAGGATGGAGATTGCCGACGTCAGGTAGTCCATCCAATGATGGTTGGAAACGGGGGGATTTCTATGCGCTAGCCATTTCTTATGGGGCCAATTTGGAGAACAGCTATATCGATAATAGTTCGGTTACTGGTAAAAATTTTTACAATAATGCTGGCCCCATCGGCAATAGTACTCCAAACTTTCTGCTCGCGGGCTACTACTACAATAGTTCGTTCAATTATGGAGGCTACTACGGCTACTACTGGTCCGCCACTTCCGGCAATACTGGCGCGCGTCGCCTGGGCTTCGGTCCATCGGAAGTGTATTCCGCCTATGGCAGCAGTCGTAGGGATGGCTTCTCGGTTCGCTGCCTCACCGAAGAAACCGTAAACGACTTAACCTATATGCAAGACTTTGCTTCATTAACTAATGATACTAAAAACAGAATCATTAATAATATGAAAACTGAAGAAACTCATACACTAAAAGACAAGCGTGATAACCAAGACTATACTATAGCCAAACTAAAAGATGGTAAAGTATGGATGACCAAGAACCTAAACCTTGCTGGCGGTACTACCCTTTCATCCGGCGATACAGACTTTGCTCCAGATTACACCTTACCTACTACCAATGGTTGGACAACTACCGACAATGGGGCTAAGTTGGTGATGCCTACCTCCAGTATTAGTGGGTTTAGCGCTAGCAACTATGCCTATGTTTTTAATAGCAATAATATTACTGTGAGCCAATCTGATTGCACATATGGCAAGCCATGTAATTCTTATTATTCTTGGGATGCGGCGACATTGGGTTCTGGTAGAACTATTTCCACCGACAATACTGATGCGCCTTATAGTATATGCCCTAAAGGATGGTATTTGCCAAGTACGTACAATGGTATCAATAGTTCTACTGATTTTCGTGCTTTAGCAATTGCTTATGGTGGCTCCGAATCTGTACAGACTTATAATGATTCCACATTACCCACCGGAGCTACTATGTATAGTAAAATTGGTTCTGGTGCTGTGCCAAATTTTCTCCTTGCGGGTTATTGTGGTGATAATTCATTCTCTGTTGGAGGCAATTACGGTAGCTATTGGTCCTCTACTTCTTATAATAATACAAACGCAAGGTTTCTGAACTTTAATTCATCGTATATGCGTTTTGCTGCATATGATATTCGTGGGCGTGGACTGCCTATCCGTTGCCTAGTTAAGTGATTTGGTCTTGCAATTGGCCTTATAAAAGAGTTAGCGTAGAAAAATGTATTAGTGCTTTTTGTGTAATGTTAAATTATTATTCCACTTTCCACCAACGAATTTAGAAGGTTAAATATTCTTTATAATAATAACCTTACTACTAATGCTACTAACCTTATGCAGGCTCCTCTTTATTTGGCGAGGAGCGGGCGTATCAATAGTGGGGCACTTTATGATGCAGGTGGTATCGGCTACTACTGGTCTAGTACGGTCAGTACTTCAGAGTACGCTCGCAACCTGTACTTCAGTTCTAGCAGTGTCTATCCCGAGAGCAACGGCTACCGATACCGCGGTTTCAGTGTCCGCTGTGTTCTGCGAGAGTCCTAGTAATATTTCAATAACCAATTTTGTTTTAGCTTTTATGTTTTTAAGTATTACTTAAGCATGAGGAGATGGTGGGGCGGAGAGTGTCTGCCCAAAAAGTTTGAGAAGTATTACCAGAAGTGCCTGTTATGTATACGAGAAACATACCAACGCCAAACGAGTGCCGATCGTATGGAGAGAGCAACCAGAAATACTCTCCACTCCTC
>JAZQXF010000016.1:0-10217 GCA_045632725.1 Candidatus Nanosyncoccus sp. | reverse complement strand
TATACCGAAGCCGACGTTCAGCCCGCACCAGCGCAAATAGCGCGCCAACGCGGCTATCAAGAGCTTGTGCAGCCTGCACATCTCACAGGCTGATTTGTAGCATGGCGCGCGGACTGTGTTTGAGACAAAAAAGTGTTCTCGGCTTTGTCGGACCAGTCGGACCTGTCAGACCTGTCGGACTAGTCGGACAAATGCGTTTTCACCCATGGTACGCAAGCCAAGGCGGTGAACGCAGGTGTTTTCACCCGGGGTAATACAAGCTGTGGTACGTCACACAAGCCTCATTCGCCACAACACAGCCCCCGCGTGTCTCTGCGCTCTCTTCGCCACAGTAACTACCGCAAAAGCCTATCTCTGCGGCGCACTAACAGAGCCTCATTGCTTCAAGAAAAATTGACAAAAAAAAACGGATCAATCAGTGCGAATGATTGATCCGTAAGAAAAATTTCCGGCGCCGTGCTACTCTCCCATAGTCAAATTTACAGTACCATCGCCGCTGGAGCCCTTAACTACCGTGTTCGGGAAGGGAACGTGTGTGACAGCTCCGCTATGGACACCGGAAAAAAATAACAATTTGAAAATGAATTGAAGTTAAACTCTATTGAAGAAAGTCCTTTAAAGAACTTCTGAATTGAGAGATTAACCTTTTTCTCATGGGTTTGAACCGATGAGAAAAAAGGTGGTTAAGCCTCACGGGCGATTAGTAATGGTAAGCTGAACACATTGCTGTGCTTACACCGCCATCCTATCAAGGTCGTAGTCTTCGACCGCCCTTCAGGTCCTTGCGGACAGGGATATCTCGTCTTTGGGTGGGCTTGGCGCTTAGATGCTTTCAGCGCTTATCCGTTCCCGACTTAGCTACCCGGCGATGCAGCTGACGCCACAACCGGAACACCAGAGGTCAGTCATTCCCGGTCCTCTCGTACTAAGGAATGATCCCATCAAATATCCTGCGCCTGCGGAGGATAAGGACCGAACTGTCTTACGACGTTCTGAACCCAACTCGCGTACCACTTTAACCGGCGAACAGCCGGACCCTTGGAAGGTGCTCCCCCTCCAGGATGTGATGAGCCGACATCGAGGTGCCAAACCGCGTCGTCTATGTGAACTATTGGACGCGATCAGCCTGTTATCCCCAGGGTAACTTTTATCCGTGTGCGCTGTCTTTCCCACATAAATAAATCCGAAGATTAATACAGCGGGTCATTTGCTCCCACTTTCGTGTCTGATTGGGTTGTAGCCCTCACAGTCAAGCTGGCTTTTGCGCATACACTATCACTACGATTTCCATCCGTAGTTAGCCAACCTTTGAACGCCTCCGCTACTCTTTAGGAGGCAACCGCCCCAGTTAAACTACCCGCCATGCACGGTCCGCTTGGTGGATCACATCAAGCGTGAGGCGCACAAAACACTCAGGGTGGTATTTCACATTTCGGCTCCACAAATACTGGCGTATCTGCTTCAAAGCCTTCCACCTATTCTACACAAAATATTCCGTACACCAATGCAAAGTTGTAGTAAAGCTCCATGGGGTCTTCTCGTCCTGGCATGATCAGACGGCATCTTTACCGCCAATGCACGTTCACCGAGGCCTTCGCCGAGACAGTGCCCACATGATTACTCCATTCGTGCGGGTCTGAACTTACCAGACAAGGAATTTCGCTACCTTAGGACGATCATAGTTATCGCCGCCGTTCATCGGGGCTTCAGTTCGAACCGTAAAGCTCTCCCCTTAACCTTCCGACACTGGGCAGGAGTCAGCCCCTATACATCCGCTTTCGCGTTAGCAGAGACCTGTGTTTTTGGTAAACAGTTCCGTGGGCTCTTTAGCTGCGGCCCCATCATCAAAATGATGATTTGGCTGCTAAAAAGTTAGTGTCTCGGTGAAAAGTTGATGATTAAAGTAATTATTTAACCTCACTTTCGCCGAGGTCAACTCTTAGCAAATCCTCATCTTAATGATGGGGCAGTCCTTATTCCGAAGTTACGGACGCTTTTTTGCCGAGTTCCTTAGCGAAGGTTCTCTCGTAGGTCTTAGTCTACTCGACTCGAGCACCGGTGTTGGTTTGCGGTACGGTAGGCAGCAGCATAAGTTAACCAGCTTTTCTGGCCAGCACTTTACCCAGAATCGGGAATCCCGTAGGAGGCCCTCTTATTCAACTTTTGTTCCCAAAAGTCTTAAACGGTTATCACCATGAAACCGCTCCGGTCACATACTGTACACTGTTAACAACTACTACCTGTTCAGGAATATTAACCTGATGTCCATCGCCTACGCCAATACGCCTCGGCTTAGGACCGACTAACCCAGGGACCATTACGGTCGCCCTGGAAACCTTGCTCTTACGACCGACAGGATTCTCACCTGTCTTAAGGTTACTGATTCCAGCATTCTCACTTGATAACGCTCCACCGTACTTTACAATACGACTTCACCGCAATATCAACGCTCCTCTACCGATTATACAAAGTATAATCCCATGTCTTCGGTTTAACACTTAGCCCCGTTACATTTTCCACGCAAAATCTCTTGACTAGTGAGCTGTTACGCACTCTTTAAATGAATGGCTGCTTCTAAGCCAACATCCTAGCTGTTTAAGAAATCTCACCTTGTTTCCCACTTAGTGTTAATTAGGGACCTTAGACGATGATCTGGGCTGTTTCCCTTTTGAGCGACGAGCTTAGCCCCGCCGTTCTGACTGCCTAGATTACACATACGGTATTCGTAGTTTGATAAGGATGGGTACCGTTGCCGGCCCCAGACCTTTTCAGAGCTCTACCCCCGTATGCTACTACTAAACGCTAGCCCTAAAGCTATTTCGAGGAGAACCAGCTATCTCCGAGTTCGATTGGCATTTCACCGCTAACCACAAGTCATCCAAGCACTTTACTGCGTACCCTGGTTCGGTCCTCCACTGCGTGTTACCGCAGCTTCAACCTGCTCATGGTTAGGTCACCCGGTTTCGGGTCTAATACTGCTGACTTGTCGCCCTATTCAGGCTCGCTTTCACTGTGGCTCCATCATCTGACTTAGCCTCGCCAACAACATTAACTCGCTGGATCGTTCTACAAAAAGCACGCCGTCACGGATAAATCCGCTCCGACACCTTGTAGGCACTGAGTTTCAGGATCTATTTCACTCCCCTCCCGGGGTTCTTTTCACCTTTCCATCACTGTACTAGTTCGCTATCGATCAATCAATATATTTAGTCTTGGCAGGTGGTCCTGCCGGATTCAAACAGGGTTTCTCGTGCCCCGTTCTACTTGAAAATAGATGTATAAAGCCTAAGACCGTTTCGCGTACAGGACTTTCACCCTCTTTGGCGTGGCATTCCAACCACTTCTGCTACGATCTAAAGGATTGTATCTTTATCTACTCAGTTAACGCTGTTAGTTTTTATGCCGAATCTCGGATTCCTCCGCAACTCAGCATAAAAATCATCTAATTTCACAACCCCTATAATAACTCTGGGCGTTAACCCGTATGGTTATCTTTAGGTTTAGACTATTCCAATTTCGCTCGCCACTACTTTCGGAATCATTAGTTATTCTCTTTTCCTGGGCCTACTAAGATGATTCAGTTCGGTCCGTTCCCGCTCCTTACCCTATGTGTTCAGGTAAGTGCAATATGGCATGACCCATATTAGGTTTCCCCATTCGGCAATCCCCGGATCATTTCTCGCTGTCAGATCCCCGAGGCTTATCGCAGACTTCTACGGCCTTCATCGGTATTGATTGTCAAGGCATCCACTATCAGTGCCCTTAATTACCTTTTTATGCATTGACTTAACTAGCAATCGACTTTCGATTGCTTGTTCCGTCTTTAAAATCTTTTCATCGTTAATTTCAAATTGTTAATCGGAGAGTCTCAAAGATATATTCTGAAGCCGTACAAGCGACCTCAAAAGATTTCCTCGCTTCCTTTTCTTTTTGTAGAGGTCGTAAATAACGACTTGCTTAACTTTCCCCATTATATCGCATCCTATTCGCCATGTCAACACTTTTTCACACGTTTTTTCCACATTTTTCCCATTTTCTTGTATATATTATATATAGTATCAGCAAAAACGCTATATCTAGCATTTTCGCCCTCCCCAACACTAGATATAGCGTATTTTTACCGATTCCACCCCCACCATATATTATATATGTGGTTTTCTAGGCATTTTCCGGCTTTTTCGGCGCCGCCTTCTTGCGATTCTTAGACTTAGCCACAAAGTAGAAGATCAATGCAAAGATGGCGAAGATGATGATGAATAGAAGCCAAATTGGGCAAACAATCACCATCTTCTCTACTACCGATATTTCGCCAAATATTTTAACCGTTTGTTTAGCCCTAAATATTCCTACCATTGGCAACTGGCAAGTTTCCGTATGATAGCGCTCAGTTCCTGGCATTACAAATATGCTGCTGGCCTCTTCTTCATTGGTGCAAATTTCCTCATCACTGAATAATGGCCACACCTGCAAAACTGCTTCCGCATCAGTATGCACATTACCATTATTTCTAATTCTAGAAGTAGCCTCAAGATTATTATTCAATAAGAAAGACGGAATGTTATTTTCTAACACTACACCTTCTCTGCGACTCTCACCTGCCACTTCAGCATAAATCACATGAGCCATCTGCACTATTTCATTTACGCCAGTTGGCGAAGTATAATTACTTCTGTCTTCTCTCACCTGTATTTCCATATACTGGCCACCAGCTGGAGCATCTTCTGGCACATTAATTGTAAAAGATATAGTTTTGTTGCCATTTGGTGGCACTACGCCAGTAGGATTATCTATGGTGGTCCAATCCACTATCAAGTTCATGTCAGTCTTTGTGGTATTATCTGCTTCATTGTAATTATATTGCCCATCTTCCATCTGGCGCAAAAAAAACGGCGCGATAGATGAGGTATAGTGCAAATCTTCTTGTGCATGAGCCGAATTACCAATAATAAAACCACCTTGATAGGTTTGCCCTGGTATCAACAATATCCGCTGATTCATTGGCGACATCGCTATTGCAATTCTGCTCTCACCAAAGGCTGGTTTACCCACGCAAAAAACACTACACAGCACCACCAGTAGTGCCACCATCCCTATTTTTATGCTTTTTAACTTTTTCATTTACCTCCTTCTCATTCTATTAAAGATATCACTTATTGTTTAATATTACAAGAAAACCCCAGCCCCTCATACATGCTCTTTATCTCTTCTATATTCATTTCATTAATATTTACATAATCTTCCGGAGTCAAAAAGACTAGTGGCGCCATCTCTGCTACAAAGTTACTTTCATTAAAAAACAGATTAATATTTACACTTTTTTCTATCACCACAAATGATGGCGTTAAAGCCTCTTGACTGATTGGTGTTTTTATCATATACATATTATATTTTGCGCGCATCGCAGAAAACTTTTGGCTAGCCACCGCCTCAGAGCCAAACTCGCCCACATAATTATAAGAAATATTTTTTATCTTATTGTCTTTAAAAAGAAATTTCAAATCATGCTTGGCACTAATTGCATCATTTGCTACAAAAAACGCATTCTGGGGATTTTCAGCCAAACAACTAAGCGAAGTAGTAGAAATGTATTCATCCCCCTCTGAAGTATGAGTTTCTTTACCTTTCAAGAGCATCACTAGTGCCACCACTAGCGCCACGCAAACCATCAACGAAATAATAGCTTTTTTTATAATTACCTCCTGTTATACTCTCTATTTTACTACATTTTTACACAAAAAACAGCCCCGAAAGGCTGTTTTTTACACTGCTATACAATTACGGTTCAGCAACCTGTCCTGAATCCTGCGCTGGAGTCAAATCATGAAGGGTATAGGTAATAGAACCATTGTAAGTGCCTACTGGTTGAGTTGGAGCACCATAAGCTTTGTAGGATGGAGTTACCACAAGGCCATCTACAGAATAGCCAGCGGTACCACTAACAACCGTAGAGTCAGATTTCGCACTGGTAAAGCTATTCCAACCTGTCCCAATAGTATAATAGGCTGAAAAATCACTTGGCATAGTACTGCTTTGAGCCTTCGTTACGGCAACTTGTGCAGACCATACAGAGCTAGCACCACTATCTACAAACGCGCCGAATGGGATTGCGTGTGCATCATTATCTTCCCTTTCGAGAGGAGTTGCAGCTGCGGTTAAATTCCAGCCAGCAGCGTGGTTAGCACCTTCAGCGTTACAGGTAATCGTCATTTCAGTACCAGTAACACCATTTGCATTAGATACCCATTCGCCCGAAGTGGTAGGACCATCAAAGATATGTGCAACTGTATAGGTACCGAGATCATATGTATTCTCATAATCACCAGTTGGAAATGGGTCCTCAGGGTCCTCAACATCCATAATTGCATTAGCAGTAACATCCATTTCACAAGTCTTCAAGACCGTTAAAGTAATATTATCAACCATATTACTTCTTGGTAGTATAGTAGCTGGAGCAGCCTCTGCGAATACACCCACAATCGGCATAGCCGCTACCGCGAGAGAAGCTGCACCCGCTGCAATTAATTTCTTTTTCATAAATATTATCTCCTTCTGCTAGGCAGAATTACTTTATATTTGTGTTAAAATATGACCTTTAACAATTTCTATTGTACATAACCGAAATGGGCATGTCAACATACTTTTTAAGTTTATTTTTAATACTTTTCCACAGTTTTTACAGATACGATTAAACATAACCGAGAAAATCTTTTTTAATTTTTATTTTTGATTAAGGTTATTTAATTTTGCTATATTTTTTGAAAAGTTCTTCCATTTTGCCACTAAAGCCATGTAGGTATTTTTCCGTGGTGGAAATACTGCTATGCCCCATCATTTCTTTTATTTCTGCTACATTTGCACCGCTTAACTGTAAATTTGTAGCAAAAGAATGTCTCAATGCGTGTGGATAAAAATCCGAGAAACCAGCACTTAGGAATGCTTCTTTTAGCCTTTTCCGAATCGTATTCTCCGTAGGGGGCTGATCATTCAAAGTTTGTCCCCACAGGCATCCTTTTATTTTATATCTCCAGATATAATCCTGAAGTGCTAGAAAAGTTTTCTCTGAAATATAAACTTCACGCCTTTTTCTCCCCTTACCAATAAAACAGACTTGTTGACCATTAAAATTTGAGGTCTTTAGCTTAGTAAGCTCACCAATTCTCATTCCGGTTTCAAACATAATCCTAATCATTAGCCCAGTCTGGAGATCTGTAGATGCTATAACTTTCCCGATGTCATCCTTTAAATAAAACTTTCGTTCCGCTCTCATTTCTTTCTGCTTCCGAATCAAAGTAACCTTTAGGGGGATCTTCAATTCTAAATCTTTGCAATATTTAACAAATGCCAAAATCGCTGCGCTATAAGAATTAATAGAGCTACCACTAGCTCCATTTTCGGACATCTTTGCGATATACGCATCAAAGGTAGAATTAGATATTTCGCGTAAATTTTTTATGCGCATTTCTCTTACAAACCTTTCCAAAATATATCTTTTTGATCTAAGTGTTATCTTGCTCATTCCGCGAACTTTTGCGCAATATTCCAGATAGCTTTCGATGTGATAATTGATTGTCTTCATTTCTCTCCTTTGCTTAATCGCGAAATATATTAACACAAATATAAAGTAATTCTGCTTAGCAGAAGGAGAAATTTTAATATGAAAAAATCAATGATTGCAGCTGGTGCTTCCGCAGTAGCTTTGGCTGCGATGCCAGTGGTTGGAGTGTTTGCGACAGATGGAACCAATCCAAGCGTACATACTGATATTCTAAGTATTACCATCGATAATATATGCGCTTTTGGCCACACATCGGGTACAGCCATAAATGTGACTGGCGTTGCCCACACCCCAACCGATTCTGGCTATTGGACCAATACTTCCACCGATAGCACTACTGGCGTAAAGAAAGACACCCTTACCGTAACAATGGTAAACGGCACAGCCAATGGCGAAATTGGCACTACCACATTGGGTATTTACTGCAACAACCATGCTGGTTACAAAATCACCTCGGCATTCACTGATGGTACAGGAGCAGCTGTAGCCACCGATGCGACAAACTACAAAAAATTAGTAGGCGGTACCTCTGGAGAAACTATTGACATGGGGCTCACAGAAGATAGTAACCATGTTATCTCCACAGCAAATTCTGGATGGTCCTATAAAGTAGCGGATGCTGCCAATGCGACAAATAATATCGCTTCAGTACAAGGAGACTTTGGTTCCTGGGGCAATGCATTCGGTGACATCATCAGTAGCGCAAACGCTACGGGGTCCAAAATGACTACGAATGATGGCGATTACTTCACCATCACCTACGGCGCAGCAATCGATCAGGCTCAGGCAGCCGACACCTATACTGGTGGCGTTCAGTATACTCTTTCGCAACTATAAAATATAGCTAGTGCAATTTAAAATTGCCGTTCAACTTCAAGTGGGCGGCAATTTTTATTATGTATAGAGAGAATAAATGAAAACTAAAAAAACTATCACCAGTATAATAGCAGTTGCAGCATTGATTGTTTGTGCGACATTAATCATCACGCTAATGAACGGCGAGACAAAAACCACCGGTCAAAACCCTTCAAGTATAAATGGAGCAGCTTTAATCTGTAAAAGCACAGCCATCACCTACCCAATTACAACCTACGACAATTCTATAAATAAAGATTTAAAAGTCATAATAAACTCCTATAGCGATAAGGTCGATGCAATCTCGCTAACGTATGAGCTATTTTATGATAATTCTCAACAAGTTGCAGCCAGTGAGGCTAGAAACCATGCGGATATGAACATTAGCTTCGGAAAAGACAAACTAAGCGCCGATGCATTTAATGCTCATTATTCCAAAATGGAAAATTCTATGAAAATGACATTATATGCTAAAGCCGGCGAAATAACATCGGTAGGAGCTAAGTATTTCTTAATTGATGCGCATAGCGATGAAGATTTACCAAATACTCTTCAGGAATACCAGAACAACTACAAAATGCAAGGATTTTCTTGCACCACCAATAATAACTAAAATCCAAAGGAGGCCCATGGCTAAAAAATGTTTGGCACTTAAGGCGATATTAGCCTTAATCTTTGTAGTACACATAATCTTCTGTAATACACTACCCATCTATGCAGATGGCAAATTTGCTGTCTCACCAATGAATCAAAAAATAGTATTAACCCCAGGAGAAATTTATCGCGGTTCCTTCAAAATTACTAATCCGGCAGACAGTGGAACAGATTTTCGCTACAAAATAAGCGTAACGCCGTTTTACGTAAATGAAGATTACAATATCCTCTACGAAAATAATGGCGATTACAACCAAATTGTAGAATGGATTACACCAGACAAAACTGCCGGCACAATCACCCCAAACGACACCGAAGAATTATACTTCTCTATTAATGTACCAAAAGATGCTCCTGCCGGAGGACAATATGCCACCATCACCGTTACATCCGATGACAACGATGAGCTGAAAGAAAATGCAGTCAATATTCAGACAAATTACAGCATCGCCCACATCATCTACGCCGAAATCGCTGGTACTACCGAACGACACGGCGAAATAACAGAAGCCAATGTCCAAAGTTTTTTATTATCCGGCAATATTACTGGATCTTCAGCAGTAAAGAACACTGGAAATGTACACGGTACCGCTAAATACACTCTGCAAGTCTTTCCATTATTTTCAAGCGAGGAAATATATACCAATGAAGAAACCCCTCTCGAAAAAACCATTCTACCAGACAGAACACTATACAACGAAATATCCTGGGAAGAAACTCCTCCCGTTGGCATATTCAATGTGATCTATACCGTAGAATTTGAAGGTGTAACTACCCAAGTTTCCAAGATGGTCATTATTTGCCCCATCTGGCTACTATTTATCATCATCTTCGCAATCTTCGCATTGATCTTCTACTTTGTAGCTAAGTCTAAGAGTCGCAAGAAAGTCACTAAAGAGCAATAACTACATTCCATATAAAATAATTACCATCACGCATGGTAATTATTTTTATAACATAAGTTTATTGCAGCCTCCTTAATAGGCCATGGCTTCTATCACCATTACACTGATCCTAATACTGGACCGGATAGTCCTAGTCAGCTTTCCTCCAATTATTCCTATGCTTCCTTTGGGAGGAGTGGAGGCAGCTTTTGGTTATTTTCTTCATATTATAGGCGCTCCGATGGTATCATTGTATTTTATATACAGCC
>JAZQXF010000015.1:0-36428 GCA_045632725.1 Candidatus Nanosyncoccus sp. | reverse complement strand
CTGAATAGCACTACCCTGGACGGTTTCGGAGCTATCGGGCTCTACTGGTCTAGTACGGTGAGTTCCCCCTCCCGCGCGTACTACCTAGACTTCGTTTCCACGGTACTGAACCCAGCGTATCGCAGCAACCGTAACTACGGAGGGTCTGTACGTTGTCTCTCCCGCTAGAGGCTCTGCTTACTTTCTGAAAGTTTCCCTGTTATTATTTTAAACATTGAAAGATTGTAAATTATTAGGAGATGTGGATGGTGGGGCGGAGAGAATACGACCAGAAAGTCCGAGCATCGTGAGAAGATCCAGGCGGATACACAGAGAACACATAGATGCCATTGGAGGCCCGGCGGTGCGGAGAGAGCAACCAAAAGTTGCTTCCACTCCTCCCAAAGGAAGCATAGGAATAATTGGAGGAAAGCTGACTAGGACTATCCGGTCCAGTATTAGGAGTAGTGTAATAGAAGCCATGGCCTATTAAGGAATTTCATATAATAGATAATACATAATTTATGTGTTTAATATATTGGACATCCTATTATTTATTTAAATATTTTCCTCCACCAACGAATTTAGAAGGTTAAATATTCTTTATAATAATAACCTTACTACTAATGCTACTAACCTTATGCAGGCTCCTCTTTATTTTACTCGGTCCGGCTACATTAACGGCGGCTCCCTTATCAATGCAAGCGGCAACGGCTACTACTGGTCTAGTACGATCAGTAACTCAGAGGGCACTCGTAGCCTGAGCTTCTATTCTAGCAGTGTCACTCCCGAGAACTACAGCAACCGGTACAACGGTTTCAGTCTCCGCTGTGTTCTGCGAGAGTTCTTGATGAGATTGATTCAAAAGTTTACTATATGTTATATGCTACAGTTTTAGGTAGTGGTTATAATTACGCTGTCGTGATTACTCTATCGTGGGGTTGATTTATGAATTAGCGTGTGGTAGGATTAATTCAAAGGTTTAGTTTGATTGCTTCTTTGTAGGAGCAATCTTTAGTTTTATTGTAAACTTAATATCTTCAATAGAAACTTCCATAAACCTCTCCTTTCTCCTTGCCATAGTTAATTGTTAATAATTACAACCCCACGTTCTTGCAATCTAACATATCTGTATTTTTACTTCAACCCCCTTCTATACCGATTGATGCTGAGGGATGACCATACTCGAACCATCAAATCCTTAAACCCATCAACATCGAGCAAACCTAAGTAAGATTCGAGGAGACTAGTCAGGTCAAGCACCGGAAAGTACTGGAAGAAGAAACTCCTTAGGGAGAGCAGAGCCTCTAGCGGGAGAGACAACGCACTGACCAGCCGTAGTAACGGCCGTTGCGATACGCTGGGTACAGACCCGTGGAATTGAAGAGTAGGTCATACACGCTGGAGGGGGAATTCACCGTACTAGACCAGCAGAACCCGGCAACTCCGAAACTGTGCAGGGTAGTGCCACCCAGGTAGCCCGAACGAATAAAGTAAAGAGGATGGGTATTCATAATGGTAGTAAAGGCATTAGGAGCATAACCAACATTCTGATCGCCAAGGAGATCTATACCATCATCATTTAGGGTGGTGCCGAATATATAATATTATACATATTCTCATCATCTTCCTTAATAGGCCATGGCTTCTATCACCATTACACTACTCCTAATACTGGACCGGATAGTCCTAGTCAGCTTTCCTCCAATTATTCCTATGCTTCCTTTGGGAGGAGTGGAGGGTATTTCTGGTTAATTTCTCCGAATGACCAGAATTCCTATGGTGTCGGCGTATTTAATGCGTACCCAGCTGGGTATTCCAATAATCCTCGACCCTTCTGGTCGTTTACTCTCCGCCCCACCAGTTCACTCATTTTTAAAACCACTAATATATATATATAAGGGAAATAGACTGGGACTCTCGCAGAACACAGCGGACGCTGAAACCGTAGTATCGGTAGTCGTTGCGCTCGGGAACGACACCGCTAGAATAGAAGCCCAGGTAGCGAGCGTGCTCTGAACTAGAGACCGTACTAGACCAGTAGTAGCCGTTGCCGCCTGCATTGCCAAGGGAGCCGCCGTTAATGTAGCCGGACCGAGCCAAATAAAGAGGAGCCTGCATAAGGTTAGTAGCATTAGTAGTAAGGTTATTATTATAAAGAATATTTAACCTTCTAAATTCGTTGGTGGAGAAGAAGGACTAGAATATCATTTCTCCCTTTGATGCGCGAAAATGCAGCAAAGTAAAAAACACTAAACTAAAATCCACTCTAGACTACTTTCAATACTCTTCTCTCGCTCTCACCAGCTCAAAGAACTCCACTTCGCTCATTCGCGCAATCCCCAGCTTATCGGCCTTATCTATCTTTGACTTGCCCGGTTTTTCCCCTACTATTATCGCCGTAGTATTTTTAGTAACAGTCGATGTCACCGTAGCGCCTAATACCCGCAATCTATCCTCCGCCTCTTCACGTCCCATACTCGCCAATGTACCAGTCACTACATATGATCTCCCAGCTAAAGGCAAATCTTGCATCTTTTCTGCAATTGGAGCCACACCAAGCTCCCTCAACTCCGCTAATAGTTTTATATTCTCTTCATCATTAAAATAAGCCAGTATCGATTCTGCTACTACTTCACCAATATCCGGTATCGCCAAAAGTTCATCTTCTGTAGCTATTTCTATTTTTTCCAAAGTTTTAAACTCACGCGCCAAACCAGTGGCTGTCTGCATCCCCACATGCCTAATTCCTAATGCCGTAATGAATTTATTTAGCGCTGGAGTCTTACTGGCCGCTATTGCCGCCACCAGATTCCTTGCCGATAGCTCACCAAACCTCTCCAGCTGCGCTACTTTTTCAACCGTTAATCTATAGAGATCGGCAATAGATTTTACTAAACCCGCATCTACTAATGCCGCCACATTCTTTTCGCCTAGCCCTTCAATATTTAATGCCGATTTCGAAGCGTAGTATTCTATCGCCCGCTTCAATATATAATCCGAGCTCTCCCCCTTTACCCGATAAACCACCTCACCTACTGGCCTTTCAAACTTCAACTCCGGATATTGCCGTTCCAATGCTTCCTCGTAATTAAAGGGGTTTGCATCCTCCGGTCGCAAAGTCTTTAATACCTCCTTAATCTGCGGAATAATATCACCAGCTTTATAGATAACTACCGTATCGCCAATCCGTATATCTAACCTCGCTATCTCATCCGCATTATGCAATGATGCATGCCGCACCGTACTCCCCGCCACTTCCACCGGATCAAGGATGGCTACAGGTGTAGCAGCGCCTGTCCGACCAATCGATATCACAATATCACGCACCTTAGTAGTGGATTCTTCTGCAGGAAACTTAAATGCCACTGCACCACGCGGAGTCTTGCCCACGATACCCAACCCATCATACACTGCCCTATTATTTATTTTTATCACCATTCCATCCGTATTAAATGGCAAGCTCTTCCTGTATTCATCTAAATTCCTTATATATTCAAATAACTGTTTCTTTTCATCTCTTCTAAAGACTTTATCCTCATTTGAAGTCTGGAATTTAAATGTTCTCAACTTTTCATACGCCTCGTGCCACGTATTAGAATCCGGAGTCACTAAATCATATGCAATAAACCTCAGTGGTCGACTAGCCGCAATCTTTGGGTCTAATTGGCGAATAGATCCCGCCGCCAAATTTCGCGGATTAGCAAACTCCGGCTCGCCACGCCTCTTTTGTTCGGCATTCAATCGTTCAAAATCTTTTTTGAATATCACAATCTCCCCCCTCACCTCGACTTCGGATGGAATACCTTCATCCGAAGAGGATATATGATCTCCTAAAGTTGGAAGTTTAAGCGGAATATTCTGAATTGTCTTCACATTTAAAGTTACATCTTCACCAACCAACCCATCCCCCCGTGTCACCGCCTGATAAAATACCCCATCGCGATATTTTAACGCACAGGCCAGGCCATCCATCTTAATATCAGTAAAAAATTCCTCTATCTCCCCACCCGGAATCATTTTTTCATTTCTGTTGATCCAATCCTTAATTTCCTCCTCAGAAAATACATCCGCCAAAGAAATCATGCGCTTTTCGTGTGGCACTTTTACAAACTTATCCAAAGGTCTCCCAGCCACTCGCTGCGTAGGCGAATCTGGCGTAATTAGCTCTGGATACTTTGCTTCGAGCTGCGACAGCTCATGTTTCAACGAGTCCGCCGCCGCCTCACTCATAATTGATTCATCTAGTACATGATAATGATATCTATAATCATTAATCAATTCCCTCAACTTAAGAATCCTATTCTCTGCCTCTTCTCTACTCATTACCTATATTTTATCATAATCAAAAATAAAAATCAGAATTCACTCCTGTTTTTTCTTTTTAAACTGGCTTTCTCATAAGGCTCCTTCCAAAGAAGTCTTAACCCTCATAATTCAGCATCCAACGATAATATAGATACAAATAAGCCGTAACATATATCGCCGTAAAACAAGTCATCACATTTAGGCAAACTGGGATAAATGGTATCCCAGCAGTCCATTCAAATGTCTTCATCCAAAGATCAAATACCATTAGTGGCAACATTACTATCACCCACATTATTGCCACCGCTAAAAATAACGCCACTAAACGCAAAATAAATTTAATCCTTCTGCCCATCATCAAATCCGATGCTGCACCGATTGCCTTTAATGGATAAAGTCCTGGTGCCGATACTGCTACAAATGCAATCAACGAGCTAGACAGCAGGTATCCCGACAACAGTAGCATCAAAGCCGCAAAAATAAAGAATGCTAACGCATAAAACGGTGTCGCCAAAAAGTCTGTTTGCACCGCCGCAGAATACACAATAATTAATAGAAAAATTGGCACACATTGTATCACCGCAATCGTAAACACCACAAATGTAGATATTAGCGGAGTCATTGCATTATATAGACCATCGCGTAGCTTTATCTTCTGCCCAGCCAACCGATGTCTTAATATAAATATGGTTACAAGCCAAATAATTAAAAATATTATCACTCCAAACACCACAGCCGCTTCCGATGATTCACCAGACAATCCGCCCGTGGTTACTGTAGAAATCAAAAGAAGACCAGCCTTGGCTACATTACCAATATCACCACCCGCCACCTGCATACTAGTCTCATCTAGCACATCCTGAAACTGTGTATAAGTAGATTCGCTCATTATCCCCACAAATACCACGTTTAATAGTACCACTATCACCAAAAATGGCAAAAATAGCTTCCAATTCTTAAAAATAATTTTAAAAGATGCAAAAATATGATACATCATTCCAGGTACCTCTATCTCGCGCCGATAATCCTCCCGGTAAGATCTTTTAAAAGACTTATGTAGATGCACTCTGCCAGCACGTTTTTCTTTTACTTTGCCTTTAGTCTCTAAAAACCTTACTTTTAGGCCTTTCTTTTCGTGCTTAATTTTAGCTGGCTTCTCCTCCGCCAGCAGCTTCTCTATGGTCTTATCTTTCACCTTATTATTTTGATTTTTTTTAGAATGTTTGTTTGCCATGCTCCAGTCTCTCAATTCGTTTTTCAATTGGTGGATGCGAACTAAACAAATTACTGAAAAAACCTTTCTTTAATGGATTATTTATATACATTGCTTCTGTAGCGATATTCTGACTATGCATTGGCTGCGAGTGCGACTGCAATTTTTTCAACGCATCAATCATACCCTCCGGATACCGCGTAATATTCACCGCCGAAGCATCAGCCAGATATTCTCGCTGCCTAGATACCGCCATCTGCGCGATACTTGCAAATAGAGGCGCCAATATCGCCACGATTAAAATCATCACATATCCCACCGGGCTCCCCTCATTATTGCGCCGCCTATCACCATAGTACATAAATCTAAACCCAAAGTCCGATATCAACCCAATCACACACACTAGCCCAAACACTATCATACTCACCCGAATATCATAATTTTTAACGTGCGACATCTCGTGTGCCATCACCGCTGTAAGTTCTTTATCATTCATAATGTCTAGTAGCCCCGTAGTCGCCGCCACCGAAGCATGCTTTGGGTCGCGCCCAGTAGCAAAAGCATTTGGCGCCTTATCATCTATAATATACACTTTGGGCATCGGCAGCCCAGTAGTAATAGATAAATTCTCCACCACATTATATAGCCTAGGATTATCCTTTTTCGTAATTTCCTTTGCCCCAGTCATCGCTATCGCAATATCTCCGGCAAAATAATACTGTATCAGAGCGTAAGCCATAGCCACCACAATAGTCCATACCGCGATCCATGGGTCACGGTAAAACCATGCAAACAGCCCCGCAATCACACCGATCATCACCACAAACCCCATTATAATAAATACGGTTTTACGTTTATTCTCGGCAATTTGCTTATACATTTATTTACGCTCTTAACAATATTATTAGAATTTTACTTCTGGCGCTTTTTCAATCTTAGCTTTCTCAGTCTCTTCCACTTCAAAGTAATCACGCTTTTTAAAATGCCCCACCATATTATTAATCAAATTGGTCGGGAAAGTTTTAATCTTAGTATTAAGCTCTTTCGCGCCAGCATTATAAAATCTACGAGCTGCCTGAATCTTATCTTCCACATCTTGTAATTGCTCTTGCAATTTCACGAAGTTGGTATTAGCTTTAAGCTCTGGGTAGGCCTCAGCAATCGCAAAGATCTTCCCTAGTGCACCCTGCATTTCTTTTTCGGCTTCAGCTACCTGCTTTACGGTTTTCGCGCCCATCACTGCACTGCGCGCCTCAGTCACCATCTGAAAAGTTTCTTTTTCATGCTTGGCATAGCCTTTCACAGTTTCCACTACATTTGGAATCAAATCCGCCCGATACTTTAATTGAACAGTAATATCACTCCAAGCTTCATTTACTCGCTCATCTAACTTTACTAAACTATTATAAGCCCCAGCAATCACCGCAATAATCACTATAACTATTGCCACAATCACAATCGCTATAATTCCACCTATTGGCATATTTTCTCCTTTATTTTTATACATTATATTATACCATAGTTATTTTCTCACCACAAAAATCATCACGAAATCCTCCAACATAAAGCGATACATTAAGAGTTAAGCCAACAAAAAAACTCCCTTTGGAGCAAGATAGGATGGTGCGAGCGAAGAGACTCTAACTCTCGACCTCTTCCTTGGCAAGGAAGCGCTCTAAACAACTGAGCTACGCTCGCACGTACCCCCATTATAACACATATTTACATTTTTTTAAAAAAATCGTATAATACTCCTACAAACATAACCAATATAGATACAATGGAAATCATTTTACAAATCGCATTACTTATCATCGGTTTTGTCATCCTTATTAAAGGTGCTGATTGGTTAGTCTCCGGAGCATCCTCCATTGCTACCAATTTCAAAGTTAGCAAGACTCTTATCGGCCTCACCATTGTAGCTTTTGGTACCAGTGCACCAGAACTTGCAGTTTCTATTAGTTCTCTCGCTTCCGGCTCTACCGACATGCTACTCGGCAACGTTATAGGTAGCAACATTATCAATGTTCTATTACTCATTGGCGTTGCCGCCCTTATTTGTCCAATTAAAGTTAATAAAGACACCGTTAAAAAAGAACTTCCCATCCTCTTACTTATCTCTACCGCCCTTGTCGTATTGTTCTTAGATACCTCGCTAGCCAACGGTATGGTCAACGAAATCACCCGCAGCGATGCCATTATTTGTTTACTTTTCTTCTGTATTTTTCTTTATTATCTTATCGTTATGGCAAAACGCAACCGCGAAGTCAAATCCAAAAAAATCGAGAAACCAAAATATAAACTCGGCAAATCTTTCCTTATCACCATCATTGGCTTAGCTAGCCTTGTCTTGGGTAGTCAATTAGTAGTAGGCAGCGCCTCATTTATTGCCTCTACCATTGGAATCTCTGAGCGTATTATTTCGCTCACCGTAATCGCCATCGGAACATCCTTGCCAGAGCTTGTTACTACCATCGTTGCCGCTCACCACAAAGAGACCGATCTTATCGTAGGCGATATTATCGGCAGCAATATTTTCAATATTTGTATTGTCATGGGACTACCAGTCGCAATCTTTGGCACCATCACTCCAGAAAGTTTCCAAACTATCGACCTGTTCATGCTTGTTTTCTCTTCCATATTACTATTTATACTTACTCGCCACGATCACGAAATTTCTCGCATGAATGGCTTTCTTATGCTCACCATTTTTGCCCTATACTATGGTTTTATCGTTTACGGAGCACTTGCATGAGTTGGCTTATTTTAGTTGGTGCTGCTGTCCTTTTTGACACCCTGCGCATTTTTACAGACAATTACATCTCCGATGTCTATTATAAAGGTCGTGATGTAGCCGGCCAAAAGCTCTTCTCGGCTTATGCCAAGACTATTCTAGGAATTGCTGTATTAATTGCTGTAGGCTTCAACTTTAACCAATTTGAACCACTCACTATTTTCTTACTATTGCTTTCTGGCGTTCTATCAGGTATAGCCGAAGTGCCATACTATATCGCTCTAGGCATCGAAGATTCCACCAACCTTGGCATTTTTATTCAACTTGCACCCATCTTCTATATCATACTAGGCTGGCTCTTCCTCGGTGAAACTATTTCCCTTACTCAATTCATAGCTATAGCCATTATCCTCATTGCACCGATCCTTATCGTTTTTACTTCAAGAAAACGCAGTCGCAAAGTTAAACTTCGGGCTGTCTTTTTAGCCTTTCTTTATGTTTTAATTAGTGTAATTGGTAACCTCATCTTTGTTAAACTCAACGCCGACAAGCTCGATACCAGCATCCTTATCGAAGAAATCGCCATTGTTATCCTTGGTGTCGGACTCACTGATTTTATCATCATGTACATTTTTCCCAAATGGCGCAAGCACTACTACTATGTCCAAAAATCTAGCCACAATAAAGTTTTAATTCCGCTCACCGCTAGCTTCTTCGTTGGCGTGCTAAAAACTTTTGCTTACCGACTAGCACTCATCGCCGCACCAGCCGTAGCCTTAGCTTCAGCTGCCTCGGATTCGGTTGAGCCAATCGTTATCTTCTTCATGGGTATCGTACTTACGCTCATTTGGCCCAAATTCGGCCGCGAAAAGCTCAATAAAAAAACCGTACTAGTACATCTAATTGCCACCATCCTAGTAGTGCTAGGTATCACCCTAATGCAATTCTAATTAGGTCCTCAGCCAATCTTCTTTGAATCTATTTTCTCAGAAAGAAAGCCCAAAACTATGTTATAATCAAATCAGGTGGTGCTTTGGCGGAGTGGTTACGCAGCGGTCTGCAAAACCGCGTACACCGGTTCAATTCCGGTAGGCACCTCCATTTTATTGACTTTTTAGCATAAGTATGATATAATGTAAATATACACCTCTTATTAGAGGTTTCTTTTTATTACCAATAAATATCCAGCCACCTTAAGAATTCAAGATTTCATCAATTTTCTCCGCCACACCCCTAAGAATCTCCGGTAATTTCGCCTTCTCCTCCAGAGTAAACTTAGAAAGTACAAAATCCATATCCCCCATTTTACTACGAAGTTCATTATTCCCCGTACCCAGCCTCAATCTCGCAAATCCATCCGTACTGATTGCAGAAATTATCGACTTCAGCCCATTATTTCCCCCAGCCGAACCTTGCATCCGATAGCGTATCCGCCCAAAATCCAAATTAAAATCATCACAAACTACCAGAACATCCGATATGGATATTTTATAAAAACGTACGAACTCCGCCACCACTCTTCCACTCTCATTATAATAATCTTGTGGCTTTATAAAAATCACATCACCATCCTGCCCCCATATAGCCCCATATCGTGTCTTGTCTTTCCACTCCAACTTTTTCATCTTAAAATAAAAATCTAAAGTCAAAAAACCAAAATTATGTCGCGTAAAATTATATCGCGTACCAGGATTTCCCAAGCCTACTACCAATTTCATATCTGTATTATATCAAAAAATAGCCCCGCCTTCAAAGCGGAGCTATTAATAATCAGGTGTTTACAAAACCACGGCCAGACAAACGGTCAGCAATGTGCCTAGCTGCTACCGACCGCACAATTTCATTGCTATTAAACGATATTACCGCAGCAAGCGGGTCTCCCGCCAGCTTACTCGCCGAATAACTCAGTCCGTTGCTTGTACGGTTAAGATGTGGGTTCGTTGTTTGGTGCGGGTCCCCCATAACGACAATTTTACTATCATTACCGATTCGAGAGAGCAGCGCACGCGCTTGTCCACGCTCCATATCCTGAAACTCATCATATATCATGAATGAGCCTCCAATTGAACGCCCACCCATATAGATAATGGGCTCAAATTCAAAGTAATCTTCACGATATTCTTTAATTAGTTTCTTGATCGACATACCAGTAGATTGGTCATGTTTCTTTGACCTCTTGCTGTCTCCATCATCTTGTATATTCCCAAACTTTATATCCATTAATCGAATAATCTCCTCCAGGCTATCAAGAATAGGGGCTGCCTGCGGCAAAATTTTGTCTAACTTATCACCCTTCAAGAAGCCAATTTCTCTCCCCAAGGAGCCATCTCTGGGGCAAACAAATATCTCACGATACTCACTTGCCATTACCTGCGCAAGCCCTGCCGCCACCGTACAAAAAGTCTTACCAGTACCAAAAGTACCCGAAACTATTACAATAGGGGTTTCACTCACCGGAGCGAGCAACGCATCGAAAAGCATCGCCTGTCCAGGAGTCTTTGGCCAAATACGATTAAATGCAGGATTATTTATCTTCTTAAAACGCAGTGGCACTATCGCCTCTCCATTAAAACGACCAATATTCCTATAATTGGTATCTACTTGGCCGCAATCATCGAAATACATTTCCACATATTCATTGACTAGCAGAGGAACCTCAGGAAATATCTCATTCCAAACATCCTTAGGAATCGAGCGATCCCGCCACCAGAATCCAGCATAGTCTCCCGGAATCTTTACTTTTACTCTACCAGTATAAACATCCGGGTTTACCTTTGCTACATCTATATTATTAAATGCAGCTAAAGTAGCCAGATGATCACTACCGGTCATAACTGCAACATCTTCTTTTCCATACTGTTCCTGCAGAACCTTAGCCACGGCGATCGCCTGAAGCTTTGCGCTGTCACCTTCATCCAGCAAATTCCTCGGCATTCCACGAAGAACTACCCTATCGGGCGAATCTACGAATTTCAGCTTCATGCCATTTCTAAAGATAAAAGTGTCACTACAAGATTGACCCATTATTTCAGAAATCTCACGAAGAATTGCAGTCAGTTCTCGCGCCGACTCGCCACGGTTACTCTGTTCCTCATAGAAATCCAAGATACGATAAACATAAAACGAAGGGACATAAAGCACTTCCGCTTTTTTCTTAGTTTTTTCATCAGGAATAAGTACATCCGGATCAGATATTAACATATCTAGTCCTGGCACTATTAAATCGTGAAAATCAGACTTCTTCAAACTACGAGAATTGCTATGGTTACCCATAAAAACACCTCCTGTAAAATTACACCACAGTCAAAAATGGGCCAAGGCCCACCAACCGCAGATATTCCTATTATAACATATTATTTGTCATCGCGAAAGGAGAACATAATCGGTGTGCCTACAAACGGATACTTTTCCCGAATTTTTCGCTCCAGATATCTCTTCCAAGACCAATGAAGTAAGCCTAAATCATGTCCATGCACCACGAACCAAGGTGGACAAGTATCTGTTTGCACGATATATTTTGGCTTTGGTCGCGTATTTTTTAATCCCGCTGGCACATGCGACACTATCGCCTCATTTAAAATCTTATTCAATTCCGAAGTTTTAATTTCTAGATGGCGATTTTCATCTATTTCTAATGCCAGTTCAAACAGTTGTGTCACATTCTCGCCTGTCTCCGAGCTGGTAATAAGTACGGGCGCATAAGGTAAAAAGTCAAAATCCTTCTCTAGACTATCAATCAAAAAGTCCGCCGCCGTACGGTTCCCTACGTTCTCTTCGCCAAAGTAATTCGTAGGTGTAGACTCATCCAAAAGATCAGATTTTGTTACCACCATTATTATTCCTTTACCAGCCTCCACTATTTGTCCAGCCAAAGACTGATCTAATTTAGAATGTGGCTCAGTAGAGTCAATCAGTAGTGCACAAATATCCGCCTCTTCTATAGCCGCAAGCGTACGAATAGCAGAGAATTTTTCTATCCCCACCTCACGCTTGCCTGGTTTCCTTAGTCCTGCTGTATCTAAAATTTCTATCCCTCGGCCCTTATACTTCACCTGCACACGATTGACATCACGCGTAGTCCCCTGCCGACTAGACACTATCGCTTGCTGTTTTTTACCCAGAGTATTAAACAAGGATGACTTCCCCACATTCGGCCTCCCAATAAGGGCAATTTTGAGAGGCAGGTTGTCGCTTATATCCTGGCGAAGGGGGGTCCGGAGCCTGGCAAGGCGAGGAGTAGTGCCAGCCGCCCGTGGCGACAGGCCGGCTGGACACGCCCCCGAGCAGGATATAAGCGACCAAATCTCATCCTTTAATTTGCCTATTCCTTGCCCAGTAGTAGCCGAAACATAAAAAGTCCTCTCTGGCGCAATGCCTAAAGCTCTAAATTCAGTAATCGGTAAGGACTCGCCAAGGTCACACTTATTCAATACTAAAAATACCGGTTTTTTTGAACGTAGGGCATCTTTCGCAATTTTCGCATCCCTATAGTCAAAATATTTTGCCGAATCCAATGTTACCAATATCACATCTGCTGATTCTATAGCATCAGCAATTTGATCCTGAATCGATGCCTCAAAATCATCATTTGGATCTTTAAGTCCAGCCGTGTCAATCAGAATAAATTGATTATCAATTTTAGCCACTACGTTATCTCGCGTAGTACCCTCTTCACGTGCCACTATTGCGATATTTTTTCGCGCCATCCTATTTAAAATGCTAGATTTTCCAGCATTCGTTTGTCCAATTAATGCTACGATTGGCAACTTTTTCATACCCCTCTATTATAACATAAAAACTAAAAAAAGATAGTGGGGTAGGGCCACTTTATAGATAGATATTTTTGTGGTATAATATACAACACCATATAAATTGTACATTTAAAAATGGAGGGGGTAGAAGCATGAGACGTCTAGATAGAAGAGAAGACTTTTCTTCGGATGAAGGATTTGCAAACTTTAGAAGCCTTATTTTAAGCAATAAAAAAAGCGAGATGTTCTTCAGGTCAGCAAGTGCGACAAGAAATGTTTATGGCAGAATGGAAATCGTTAATAAAATAATGCATAGCAAGTCAATTCAAACAATAATTAATCTTGCACCCATAGAGCATCGCTGCTTTAGTGATGAATTCGGACAGGAATTAATAAAACAGTTTCGCAAAATTTTGACAGAAAAGGGGCCATATATCATTCAGTGTGATGCTGGTAAAAAGCGAACAGGATTTGCCAGTATCGTATTAGAGATGCTATCCGGAACAAGTTATGAATTTATTGTCCAAGATTATGTCGAAAGTTACGTAAATAATAATGGGATTAATGTGGCTGATGATTTTGAAGGAATGAAAAAGATTCATAGAATAATTGATACAATAATTCAATTTATCGGCAAAACAAAAAAAGATGTTTCGGAGATAGATCTTGTTAACTCGGCGGAATTATATCTACTAGAATATGGATTTAGTAAATATGAGATTATAGAGCTTCGAAAAAAGTTAAAATAATAGGTCCTGATTGGGGCCTATTTTTTTGCATCAAGAAGCAACTGTGAGACATACTTAGATTTTAGGGTCTTGTATTTTTTGCGGTCAAAACCGGCTTTCTTGGCAAATTCATGTTTCTTTTCTAGATACTCCTTTGCCTTATTTGGATTGGCGATTAAATAATCTCGTAAGACAATAAAATCGTTGTAGGAATCTTTTAAAACTGGGCAAATATGAATATGAAAATCCCCCTCACCGGTTTCCTCCTTTCGGCTTGCTAGAAAAATTCTATCATCGTGGTTGTCATTTCCTTCAAAATAGCCGTTTTTAATCAATATGTCGCGAGCCACTTTCATTTCTGTTTGATCTGAAACCCCAATTAAAATATCCACGATATTCTTTCCACCAATGCCAACAGCACTGCTACCCACATGATCAATCTTAACACCTTTTGGAAGAAAAGAACTAAGACGAACCTTCTCGTTGATAAAATGCTGCTTGAGCTCATCGGAATAATTATTAATAACTACCATGTAAAAAATATTATAACATATTATTCTTCGCTACTGCCATTTTTGCCCTTAGCGAGAGCGAAGAAGGTGGCTCCCGATGCGGCGGCGATTGAGGCGGTAACTGCTAAACCGGTAGCGAGCATGGAGCTATCGTAGACATTGGTATCATTGGTGACACCTGCTGGGTCTTGATAGGAGTCGAGAGCGTTACCTTGATTAATGGTGGTAGTGGTGGAAACGGTATTGTTTGCTTCAGTTGAAGTTGTATATATAGTGCGACCATTGGAGAATATAGCGCTATTTTCTGGGCCATCCTCGGCTGGATTGGCTGGTATAACTGGGTTTTGATTGGCGACTATGGCGCCGGAAACAACATAAAAGACAACAGTGCCAGAATAGGTACCGGAGGTTTGTGAGATGTCGGATTTGGTGCTAAAGTAGATATCTCTTGAAGTAATAGGGTTCTGCTGAGTACTCTCTGCGTTACTGATGAGTGAGATTGGGGAGCTACTTGATCCGGCCATTGGATGATAGGTATTAAAACTTGCCCCATCATCGATGGTGTAACCCCATTTATTGTCGGGGAATTCTGGGCAAGTGGTATTATCTGTGCAAGTATACGATGTGCCTGAGCTGAGTGTGGAGATAGAGGTGTTCTTGGAGGAATGCTTTAGTTCGGCGTTGGTGTCACTGGTAACCATAGATGCGGTGAATCCTTGAGAATTATTGGAGGCCACATTGAGGGTAACTTCATTGCGTAGAAAAGTGCCGGCGCTACCGCTAGCCCAGCTAGATGGTGTAGTGATTCTAATGGAGAGTACCTCGCTAACGTTAACTTCGAACTTTGTATCTTGTTCAGTGGCTGAAACATCTGATGGAAAAGATGAAAATAAGAAGATTGCAACCCAAATAAGTGCAAGCACTAACAATGGTTTTGTGATCTTCTTATGCATATTTTTATTATAGCACAACCATAATGAATTTTGTGTTAAAATAAGTAAAAATAATTTGGAAAATTTATGGTATTACATAAAGCTTTAAATAAGAAGAATGAGATTAATCTGAAGCTCGAGATCCCTGTTCGTGATGAGGTGTCTGGTGCCGAAAATGCTAAGCCATTAAGTATGAAAGAAAAAGTGGGTAAACAGTATTTGATTTTTGGCTTAATTGGTACTTTTGGCTTGGTTGGTGGGATAGCTTGTCTGTTATTTGGCTTTTTTGGCATGAATGAAATAGTTGAAGAAATAAGTTTTCCACGATTAGATAAAAATGAAACCAAAAATGAGACATATAGTGCACTGACTGGTATGCCGCTAGCGGATGCATCGCTTAAAATGGCGCCAGCATATTGTATACAAACTCCTAATGGTACTGATGGCGCACGACCACAGGCTGGATTGAATGAAGCCGGTGTAATATTTGAGGCGATTGCTGAAGCTGGGATTACGCGGTTTGCGGCGATTTACCAGAATCCATCATCGGCGGTAATTGGGCCCATTAGGTCGCTTCGGATATATTATTTAGAATGGGATACGCCATTCGATTGCACCATAGTGCATGCGGGCGGGGCGGCTGATGCATTGGAGGCGGTAGCGGCTGGTGGTTATAAAGATTTGTCAGAAAATTATGCTTATATGTATAGAGGAAGTTATGGTGTTAGGTTGTGGAATAATTTGTTTACTACTTCAGCATATCTAAGACAATTTAGTACAGATTATGGTTATGAAAGCTCTGAAATTAAAGGTTTTACGCGAATGACTCCAGGAGAATCAAAAAAGGCTAGGATAGACGCACTGGTAGTGGAGAAATTGAATATTATAAAAGCTACTAGTGCCAATGTTTCTGAGTTGGGGGCAAAAGTAGATAACATTGCTCTCAATTTTGGCGGGTGGGCAAATTTTAATGTGCGATATAATTATGATTTAGAATCTAATACTTATTTCAGAAGCTATGAATCTGGAAATCCACATGATGTATATAGTTGCGATGCAGTAGATTTGGGTGAGAAAAATCCGGAGGATGTATGCACTTTGACACAAATAAATCCGGCTGTGGTGGTAGCAATGATAGTGCAGGAACGTAAGGCCTCAGATAATTATCATGAGGATATTACTACCATAGGTACAGGAGATGTGTACATTTTTCAAAATGGAGAGGTAATTAAAGGTACTTGGAGTAAGGGGTCTAAGGAGGAGCAAATAAAGTTCTTTGATGAGGATGGCAAAGAAGTAGCCTTGGCGCCAGGACAGACTTTTATTACTGCGGTGCCTGCGTATGGAGGTATTGAATACTAAGGGGATTTGTGTTAAAATAGTGGTAGTGGCTCCTTCGTCTAGTGGTCCAGGACGTCTGGTTCTCATCCAGAAAATCGCGGGTTCGACTCCCGCAGGAGTCACCAATAAATAAAAAAGAAGGCCCGAAGGGTCTTGTTTTTTATTTATTGATAGGTTCTGCAAGAACCGAACCCGCGAAGCGGTGTTCGCCCGCCGAAGGCGGATAGCCGAACGAAGTGAGGCTAACTCCCGCAGGAGTCACCAGAAAAATAAAGAAAGAGTCCATGGCTCTTTATTTTTTTCTGATTACTTTGGTGAGAGGCGAGCTCGCATTGTTCTCGCTCACTAAAGATGGATAACGAACTCCAGCGAGTGTCTTTCCACCGAAAACATCGCAAATTAAAGAATAGTCCATTTGTGATTTTCTATTGCCAAAAAAAGACATTTACACATTTACGCATTTCGACTTTACGATTTATGGATTTATTGTCTATTTACATATTATATGTTACAATATAAATGTTCAAGATCTAAAAAATCTACTGTGTTCTTTAAAAAGGAGGAAAATAATATGCCTAATAATTCTAGTGTTCTTGTAGCTAATGACGTACAAATCACATCTGAAATTGGGGAGTGGTATTCCCTCGCATCAAAATATGGAGTTTCTCTACAAGAGATTGGCCTTATCGATTTCAATCGAACTGGTGTCTGTCTCGATGATAATGATGTTAGGGTTGGGTTTAGGACTCGTTTTAATGGTACTTTGTTCTATAATAACGACCTTTCTTGGTTCGCTCTGCCAGTAAGGAGTTACGAAGATTCTAATTTCCACATTAAAAATGGAAAAGTATTCTTTGAAAAATTCCAAATTGGCACCATTGATAAGCCAGTGCTTGATACTTGTGACACCTCATATCAAAGAGGCAAGAAATTACTCAATCTTAACAGTCGTAGTAGGAGTAATTGCGCTGGATGCAAAGCATGTGTCCACAACGATAAAACCCTGTATGATAATACAGTAATTAAGGATAAACATGAACTTCGCGCTGCAGTTGACATTGATGATTTCTTTTTTAGCAAGGAAAAGCTCGGCATAAAAGTTGAAGAGCTTGACCAAATTGCAGTCGTGACTGGCTTATTTTCAAATGAGCAAGAAGTCCTAGAACATATGAGCTCAGTCTATGATGTTGCCACTAAGTATGGTTTTCATGGTGAGCTGATGTATTTTGGATGCCAATTAATGAGCGCTCACGCACTCAGGGAGTTTTCTAAACTCGGAAAAACCGCTATCGTGTTTGCAATTGATAACTTTACGGAAAGAAAAAAGAATCTTTCAAAAGCAAAATCCGATCTTAGCCTTGATGATTTTTATATGTCTATGAGTGTAGCGAAGTCTTATGGTATTGAAACTACTTTTGCATACATCGCAGGAGTCGATGATTTATCTGCAATCACCGAAAACTTTAATCGTTTCTTCAATGTCTGCACTAGATTTCCGGTCGTAAATATTTTCCAAATCCAGACAAATCTACAGGCGCAAGCATTACACGATGATGCCAAAACGCTTGAATATTATATTCAAGCACGTTTAATAATTGAAAAAATATTCAAAAATAGTACTATGCGCCCAAGGCGTTGGGAAAACTATCGCCCTCTTTGGTACCGTGAGTTTGGCGATGAATGTCTTGATGTAAAGGCATATGGTTAACCAAACAAAAGACCCCCGGGAATACCGGGGGTTTCGATTCTAGTGAAGTTTTGCCATCAGTAGTCCAATTTCATCATAGCCTAATCCTATTCTATTCAAGTATTCTTTTGTCGAGTTGACCAAGTCGTTAAATTCTGCGCCATTAATATGGTGCAGAATCTTCTTAATCGTGTCCCTCTTTAAATACTCGTATCTATCTGGATTGTCTTCATAGGTTATCCCATTGTTATTTTTATAGCTCAACATATAGTCCGACATTATTTCTTCATTAGTCATTCCGTACAGGGATTGAAGAATCGCGCATACAAAACCGCTTCGTCTTTTTCCAGCTCGACAATGAATCATGCATGGCATCTCTGATTCTATTATCAATTTTGTAGCCATTAAAACAGAGCGTTCAAACTTTTTTGAATAAAGACCCGAGTCATTGCCAATTGGATATACTTTACATTTTTGCAATATACCACTCTCGTTTTTATCCAATAGCGCAAGCATATTATTGTATTCATCGATGGTATCAGCCATGTCTATAATGGTTATTATGCCATATTTTTTTATACAATATCGAACCGATTCTGCGCGAAAATATGTATCATCCACTGGGCTAGATGAACGATAGAATGAATTAGTGTCACGAAATAGTGGTCTAAAATTGGCAAAAGATTCTGTTGAATTATACAATAATCTATTGCTGACCTCGTTGAATGAATATGCATTCTCTTTTTCCCAATATTCTCCATGGGCGCATAAATTAATAACTATGACCTGTCCTTCATAAAGATTATATTTCTCTTTTGCATTCCCATTCCTTACAGTTAAAAACGTCGCATTGCTTTTAGATACTAAGACCGTATCGTATACCCTGCAATACAACCCACTATAAAATGGGATTCTGTCTAGAATTTGCTTCCCTAGGTCAATCGATAACGAATCACCAAGATTAAAACCGCTACTTTCAAAATCCTTATTTTCTAAATAAGCACTTCCGTCCTCATCTATGAAAACTACTTTTGTCCTCAACTTTGTCGCCTCCCATTTTAAATGTACAATATATTTGTATTATATCATATTTGAATACATAGTGCAAATTATTCGATTATTATTGTCTAATATGCTATAATATAACAATGGAAATCGTAACTAGATTCGCTCCTAGCCCTACTGGCTATATTCATATCGGCAATGTCCGCTCAGCCATCTACCCATACCTAATCGCAAAGCAAAATAATGGCAAGATGATTTTGCGTATCGAAGATACCGACCGCGCGCGCTATGTAGAAGGAGCTACTGAGCTTATCGAAAATACTCTGGAATGGCTTGGACTCAACTGGGATGAGGGCCCCATTGTCGGTGGGCCCAATGGCCCGTATTTCCAAAGCGAGCGAATGAGTATTTATCATCAGTGGGCACGCAAACTTATCGAATCAGGCCGTGCCTATGCCGACCCCACCCCGCCAGAACAAATCGAAAAATATCGGGAAGAATGCAATGCTAAAAAGATCCCTTTTCTTTACCGTAATTTCCGCCCGAATGATACACCAGAATGGCAACCAGGCATCCCACTTAGATTCAAAGCAGAGCCAAAATCTTACACTTGGCACGATGAAGTAATGGGTGACATGCATGCCGGACCCGAAGTTTTAGATGATATCATCCTTATTAAGAAAGATGGCTACCCTACCTATAATTTTGCTCATATTGTAGATGATGCCGAGATGGGCATTACTCATGTCATGCGTGGCGTAGAATATCTCTCCAGTACACCTAACTATCTAGCACTCTATGAGGCTCTTAATCTTACTCCACCCAAGCTCGTTTCCCTACCACACATTTTAGCACCTACTGGCAACAAAAAACTCGGCAAACGCGATGGCGCTAAATCAGTTACGGAATACCGCGACGATGGAATATTAGCCGAAGCTATGTTAAATTATCTAGCCTGCCTAGGCTGGAATGATGGCACCGAACAAGAAATCTACACCAAAGAAGAGCTTATCAATAGCTTCTCCTTAGATCGCATTCAAACTTCTGGCGCTCGCTATGATGAGACCAAATTGTTCTGGCTCAACGGACAATGGATTCGCCGCATCTTTACCGAGCAAGGAGCCGATGCTCTCTACGCCCGCACCACCAAATTCTGGCCAGAAAACGCCAATAACTTTTCAGATGAATACAAAATACAAGTCCTCTCTATTATTTATGATCGCCTCAAGGTTCTTTCAGACCTCCGCACTATGACAACCTATTTTTTCGAAGACCCTCGCATAGATTTAGATAAATTAATCAATAACAAATTTCTCAAAAAGCTCTCCGAATCCGAGTTGGAGAATCTACTTAAACAGTCTATCGCCAAACTCACTGAAATCAAAAATTGGAATGCAGCAAATCTACAAGAGTCCCTTAACGAGTTATTGGCTGAAACCGGTAAGAAACCAGCCGAACTCTTTAGCCTTATTCGTATCGCCATTAGCTTCGCCCCGTTTAGCCCAGCACTCAATCTCACCATGACAGTTCTAGGTCGCGAAATCACCCTCGCCCGCCTCAATGCTGTCGCTAGATCTATCTAATTATTAAAAATCCAAAATAAAAACGGAATCTACTTCCGTTTCTATTTTCGTACTGATTCTCTTCGCTGAACTTTTTTCCTAAAGAAAGTTTGAGTATTTACAATGATGTCGCAATTGTAGTGATTTGCTTCTTTGTCAATGATCCAGCAGTAGTGTCAATTTTATAAACCACACCACCATTCACCCAAGCCGCATCGCTACCACTCACATATATAGTCAACCCCTGTTCACGTATAATTGAATAATTCTCATCATATTCATCTTTCACAAAATTTGTCAAAAGTGCATTAGAATCCCAAGATGATTGTTCTTCAATCAAAGAGAAAGCATCACCAGTTGAAGCATTCTTAAAATTCAAAGTAATCTTGCCATTTTCCGATGTAATATCCGACAAACTAAAATCACGCGGCACATAGCCAGGATATGATGCATCTATGCCTGTCTGCATTGCTGCCACTCGCATAGATATATCTGGCATATTCAAATTCACAAAATACACAATCGCAAATACTGCTGCCGCCGCACAAGAAAGCGCCAAAACTATTCTACCTAAACCAAAATGCACCTTAGTAATCTTCTGCTTTTTACTTTTCTTTCCTGAGGCCTTATTGTCCTCATTCACCTTAGCTGCAGAAGCCAGGGCCTTCCGAATAGCTTGATCCTTCAGTTCTTTTGCAGTCATTTTTACCGGCTCATCAACTTTTTGTTTCCTAGCATTCATCTTTTCATTTGCTGAAACTTGCATCTCATGCATAGTCGCTGGCTCCATGGGTTGCTCCGCCACCGCTGCACTATCTACAGGCACGGAATCGCTAAAATGCTCCACCTTCGGACTCCGCTTCACTGGTACCACCATGTCCGTATTAAGCATCGGCTTCTTAACGTACCTACGATTAAGCGTGGTAGACGCCTTTACTTTACGGTGTGCAGTCATCGCATTCTTATTACTATCATTTTTTTGCATTTTTACCTCGCTTATTCTTATACCAATCATACTATTTATTAACCCAAAACGCAAGAGCTAATTTAAAAATCATAAAAATAAAGATAAATGTTATAATATATAATATGGACCCAGAAAAGGTTAAACGACACCAAAGTCTTAAAATACTAATTTCCGAATCAATCATGGTACTTGCCGTTGTTATTACGGTAGTAATTCTAGCATTTTTAGTTTCAGGCTATTGGCTTAATTCCGATTTCGAGATCGAACGTAATGGACTTCTTCAAATCTCCTCCATACCTACTGGAGCCGATGTTTATATAGATGGTGAGTCGGCCTGGCTTCAACGTACTAATACCTCCAAGGTTCTCTCTAGCGGAGAACACAGTATTAAGCTCACTAAAGATGGTTACGATACTTGGTCTAAAACCATCCACATTTCAGAAGGTCTACTTTACCGAATTCATTATCCTCGCCTCTTTCTAAAAAATCGCTCCAGTGAAAAAATTCTTGACACTACCAGCACTACACTTTCCACTATTTCTCCAGACCACAACTTTCTCATATTAATTAATGATACTACTAAATGGAGCCTTATCAACTTAAATAATGGAGATATCAAGCCCCAAGAACTTGATATCTCTAAAGTCTTCTCCAGTGTTAGCATGGCAGAATCCGCAAACACCGGCCTCTTCACTGGAAAGATTCTAGATATCGATTGGGACCACGATAGCACCCATATTCTTTTCAAAGTCCAATCAGAAGAAGACATCGAGTGGATTTTACTAGATATCAAGAATCCTTCTAACAGCATTAATCTCACACGCGAATTCGGCAGTAATTTCACAGAAATCCAAATCTTAGACAACAATTCCAGCAACCTTCTTGCCATTCAAAATAACAATCTTCACCGAATCGACATCCCCAACAAATCACTCTCCGCCGTACTCATCAAAAATATCATCAATTTTGACCACTACAATGCAGAAATCATTTTCTCTGCCCATAATGACAGCTCCAAAGATACCCCGTATTATATCGGACTCCTAAGGCTCAGCGACAACAATATAGAAACTCTCATGGACACCTCCACCCCAGTCAAAGTCGTTCTCAGTAAATTCTACGATGATAAATATATTACCACTCTACAAGGTAATCAAGTTTCCCTATACAAGAGAGATAATCTAGAGCTTTTACAAAATTTTGACCTTAACTTCACACCAAGTACCCTTAAAGTCGGCCATGATGGAGAATTTATCATTATATCCCTCGATAACCAAATCGCCGCCCTAGATATGGAGGCTATGTCTATAGCCGAATGGCAAGCTGAAGGTAGCCATTTTGACTGGATAGATAATGACATGTGCTATTCGGTCAATGATGGCAATCTCATAGTCTATGATTTTGATGGCCTTAACCGCCGCATTATTGCTAATAATGTTTCTAGCCACTTTCCTGCAGCTATCACTAATAACAAATGGCTCTATTATTTTAGCGACAACTCTTTAATTAGAGAAGTTATTAATAATTAATTTCCTGTTAGCCAATTCCAAATCCCCTCAAAGAAGGATGGCTCATTAGATGGGAAAGCCTCGCTAGTATTCTGATCAATCGTAGGAATATCCTCCGCCTCCTCCGCCTCATCATAACTCGGCGAAATCTGTTCGGCCGTTACCAACAAACGATATCTAGAAGTCCCCAGCGGCGTACAGGTTACCAAGGTCAAAAGTGGTTTGTCCGTATTTACTACTAGCGCCGCTACATTAGATGGCTCTACCACCTCTTTCTTTATTACTCTATAAGTATATCGCACCGAATTATAATTTATGTATATTAAATCACCATCGTTCAGCCTCTCTAATCCTGAAAAAATATATTTATAAGGATTGGAGCTATAGACATCACCCGCCGAATGCCCTGTAATCACCAGATTACCAATCTCTCCAGGATAAGCACTCGCACCGGCTATCCGATAGTGTGCCACTCCATCGTTCATTGCATTCATCACTTCACTTAGCGGAATTCCAAAATGCACCGGCACATCTATATTAAGCTTTGGAATTATCAATCGCGGATCCGCCGAAACTGTCTGCGTAACTGTCGGGTCTATCGCTTCAATCCCCGATGCTGGTGCATTCCCCGGCGACACATAAGCCATAATTGGCGCAAAAATCAATCTATTATATTGTAAAAACAATATCAATAATACCACTGCCGCTCCAGCCAATATCGGTATTAAATGCCGCCGCCTTCGCGATTTTTTGGCATCCTCAGTCGCCTTCTTGCGTATCGTATATCTCAGCCGATCTTTAATGCTATCTGTCGTTTTTTCGGAAGAAATCGATGCGCTCTTATCATCATCTACCCCTGTTCCCAAAGCCAATCCCGCTTTTTTATCACTCTTAGAACTTATACGCGCCAACGAGCTCAGAATTTCTTCTTCCTCCGCCTTCTCCCTGGCATCTTTCAAACGTTCCTTTTCTATATAGGTACGCGCCGCTTTAGAATAATAATCACTATAATATTTTTGATAATAATCCTGCCAGGCTGAATGGTATTTTTTCCAAGACTCAGAATTTATTTTCGGAGTCACTGGCTCATCCTTCATATGGGAACTATTATTTTCTGGATTTTGCGCCGCCTTTCTAGCCGAAGCAGCATAAGCCGCCAACACTTTCTTTCTAGCAATCTGAGCAGCCGCCTGCCTCTGCAAATCCCTTGAAGACTGCCCACCTTTTTCTAAATCCATAATAAAATTATAGCATATTCTCTCAAAATATGTTAAAATAAGAACACGGGCGAATGGCGGAATTGGTAGACGCGGTAGACTCAAAATCTGCTGGCCGCAAGGTCGTGAGGGTTCAAGTCCCTCTTTGCCCACCAACAAAAAAGACCCTTCAGGGCCTCTTTTTTATCTTTTAACTTTTTTCAGATCATCTGCCAAAAACATTGGCGTATCAAAAAACTACAACAAATTTAGTAGTATCATTATTGCTCTTGCAAAATATTTGCCATTTATTTTGTTCGCAAATAGACTTAGCGATCGCAAGTCCTAGGCCGGAACCTTCTTTAGTCTTATCGGTCTGATAGAAGCGATCAAAAATTCTTTCCAAATCCCTTTCTTCTACCATAGCACCATCATTTGTTACACTAAGTTCATTTTGGTCTAATTTAACCTCAATTTTCTCATTACCATACTTGGTAGCATTATCAAGTAAAATATCCAGCACCTGCAAAAAATCTTGTCTCGGCAAAACATAACTTGTCTTTTTGGATTTATCGAAAATAATCTTACCAGAAAATTTCGGTTGAAAAATCTCAATATGCTCACCAATAATCATATTTAAATCTAGTTGTTCAGAAGGATTCTTATTAATACTGCCGGCATCCATCCTAGCAAGTTGCAAAAGATCTAAGACCAGTTTGTTTGCATGCGTAATCTCGGTCTCAATATTATTCTTCCATTCCTCACTAGACTTGCTTACTTCAAGCGCTTCCATATTAGCCTCTATCACCGCCAATGGAGTTTTTAGCTCATGTGAAGCATTGGCTATGAAGACCTTTTGTTTATCATAAGCATCCTCGACCGGCTTTACAATCTTCCTCGACAAAAAGTAAGACATAATAAATACAATTATTTCCACCATAATCCCAACGCATAATAAGGTAGCAAGTAGCCTGCCATCACCCTCATCACGATCATCCTTAATAAAATCTTTTAATTCCTGGTTAGAAAACTCAGAAGGATTGCTAAAGAATGTCGGATCCGGAAATAACTTCGGTTCCGGACGAATTGTCGATGAAAAGAACACAATACTACCGCCAGCCACAATTAAAACTGCCGTAGTAATCGCCATAGTAATCAAAACAATCTTATTACAGAGCTTCTTAAACATTTTGTTTATCCGATATTTTATAGCCTAAACTACGAATTGTAATAATTTGAGCACTACTATTAATATTTCTTAATAACTTACGAATTCTAGAAATATATGTCTCGACATAATTATCATCACAAATATTTTCTTCCCCCCAAACTTTTGCAAGTAGATGTTCCTTATTAATCAATTTATCTGGATTCTTTAGAAATTCCGTAATTATTTCAACTTCCTTAGCGGTAAGCTGCTCACCATTCAAAGTCGCATTAGACTTATCCAATACGAGATCACCATATGTTATTTTAGTAAGATCTGCAACTTTCGGCCGGCGCACTACAGCTTTTATCCTAGCAACAAGTTCCGCCGTTTTAAATGGCTTAGCCAAATAATCATCCGCACCTCTGTCTAAGTGACCCACTTTTGTCTCTACTTCCGAGAGGGCTGACAACATAATCACCGGAGTCTGAACATTTTTTCCCCGCATCCTTTTTAGAATATCCGTACCCGATAATTTCGGCAACATAATATCCAAAATCACACAATCGTAAATATCTTTCAAGGCTTTATCTAACCCATCCTCTCCATCACATGCCAAATCAACAGAAATATCCTGCTTCTCCAAATTATGCTTCACAGCATTCGCTAAAAGCTCCGCATCCTCAACATATAATACTCGCATATTATCTCCTACTTAATTATATTATAATTATGCGGTTCAAAACTAAAACGAAACTTAATTTTATTTTTATATCAATCCAAAAGCTTACTTATCCCAATCAAACCCTTCGCCGTAATGCCCATAACGAGCCGTAGCTTCGTATATGGGGCGTTTCAAATCCAAAAACTCAATAATTCCATTTGGCGTAAGATTATAGCCCTCAATTTCCTCCGCCTTACCATCCACTATTACTGTCTTTTCTAGAGGTTCTGCATACCCAATCGCATATGCTAGCCTCACTAATACTTCATGCGCTTTACGCTTACGCAAATAATCTACCGCAATCTTGCGTGCCATATATGCCGCACTTCTATCAACTTTCGATGGATCTTTGCCAGAATAACATCCACCGCCTATTGCTACCCCTGGCCCATAATTATCTACTATCAGCTTTCGCCCGGTTAAACCAGTATCCGCATCAAATCCACCTTGACTCCAATCTCCTGCTGGATTAATATGCAGCTCCAATTTACCGCCCAAACCTTCTTTATTTGCAAATTCTCGCACCATCTTTTCCAAATCTTCCTTTGATGTATTTTGAAAACTCGCCACTATCGAATCCACCGTACCATCTGGCGCAATTGTTACTTGTGTCTTACCATCATATGGAAATTTATTATAGATATATTGGTTTAATCTACGTGCTAAGACTACTTCGCGCGGCAGCATCTCCGATGTCTCATCACAAGCATAACCGATCATTATGCCTTGATCACCAGCACCACCAGTATCCACACCTTGAGCAATCTCTGGTGACTGCTTTACTATCTTAGTATGTACTTCAATATTATCACCAGCAATTCGCCTTACAATAGCTGGAATATCCACATCAGCCGTAGAAGTAATCTCACCAGTCACAAACACCACGCCATGACCACCACAGACTTCTGCTGCCACCCTAGCATCTTTATCAGCTGTTAAATACGCATCCAGTATCGCATCACTTATCTGGTCGCATAATTTATCTGGATGTTTTGGAGAAACACTCTCCGCCGTTCTATAGAACATATCTTTCCTTTCCTGGTCGGAATTACCACCTTACCAAACGGCAGGTCGGTAGGAGGTCATCGGGCCGTTCCCTCACCCCTTCTTGATATTAAATTATTAACATTACACATTATATCACGCCACATGATAAAATAAAAATATGAAAATTGCATTCTTTTCTGACTGTTACTTAGATTTAACCGGAGGCATCACTTCATCCATCAATGCCCAGAAAGCCGCCTTAGAAAAAAATGGCCACACTGTCTATATCTTTAGTACCAGCTATCCCAAGTCCAAAGACACGTTATCGAAACTCGCCAAAGAAAATATTTTTCCTGTACCTAGCTGCCGCTTCTTGCTCCGTAACATCACACCAGTATCCCGCCGCCCCAAAATTATTAAAAAATGGCTTCTAAAAAATCATCCAGAAATCAAAGATTTTGACATATATTATATACACTATGAAGCCGGCTGCTCCATTGCCGGTCTACAGTTAGCCAAAGAACTTCATATCCTTTCCGTTCAAGTTATGCATGGTCGCGAAGACATGGGCGTTACTAACATTATTCCATTTGGCTTTCGTACCATCATTGCGACTTTATTGAATTGGTTTCATTCATGGTATATTCCTCACCCTATCAAAGTTCACCGCGACAATTATTTAGCCAACACTATCGCCAAAGCTAAAATGTGGACCATGATGGTAAATCACGCCAACTATGCGGATTATGTTATTACTCCATCATACCACTTCGCCAAGAAACTTACCCAATACGGTGTCAAACACAAAATTCAAATCTTCCCCAATGGCTACCCAGACCAAAATTTCCCAGTCAATCCAACGACTAAATCCCTACAGCCAAGTGAAACCCTTCAAATTATTTGGCATTCTCGGCTGTCTGGCGAAAAACGCATTCTACCTTTTTTGCAAGCTCTAACTCTAGTATCCAACAAATACCATTTGAATGTCTATGGCGATGGCGCAGAATTCAACAAAGCCAAACACTATGTCGCCAAGCACCATTTAAACGTTACTTTTCATGGCAACGCTAAATTTACTACCGTACAAAATGCCATCCTAAAATCTCATCTAGACACCTTGGTTTCGTACAACTTCGATAACTATCCCATGACCTTAGTAGAAGCTGAAGCCGCTGGCGTACCAGCCTTCATCTGCGATCCAGACATGCAAGAAATTATACCAAAAGATAGTTACATCCTGAGTTCTGGCCCCACCCCCACCCAAATGGCAGCTGCACTAAATGATTTAATCGACCATCCAGAAAAAATCCAACAAATGAGTGAAATTATGCTAAAAAATCGTGATGAAGTTCTCATCTCGAAAAGAATTAAAATCTTGGAAAAAATTCTAGATTCTGCAATTTTAAAAAAAATATAGACAAATTTGATGGGCGGCCCTCATACTCTATCGAAGGGGGTCCGGAGCCTGGCAAGGCGAGGATTAGTGCCAGCCGCCTGTGGCGACAGGCCGGCTGGACACGCCCCGAGAGAGAGTATAAGTGCCAGGCCCCATCATTTTTACCTTTATGCTATAATTTTCTTATGAAATACTTAGCAGATCTACTTACATTATCAAGATTCATTTTAGCACTTGCTATTTTTTATTGCTGTATAGCGCATAGCGGCTCAGCCGAAGCAGTCTTTATTATGTTTTTCGCCGCAGTCCTCACCGATGCCTTTGATGGAACTTGTGCAAAAAAATGGCCATTCCCCAAGAACAAGACCCCCAAATATCGCAAATACGCCGCACTCTACGATATGGTTTCCGATGTACTTCTTGCAGCCGCTCAAGTTCTTTTTGTCACTATTCGTATTAACTGGATTGTCGGCTTAATTGCTATTATTTATTATGTTGTCATCTGTGGGTCAATCGAACTTACTGTTTATGGTAAATTCTTCGGTCACCCAGACAATTGTACTGCTAACTCTTTAGCAAAAAAGAACTTTCCACTCGCTAAAAGAATTATTTTAGCCAGACGTTATGGCTACACCATATGTCTTGGCATTTTAAACGCCGTTACCCTTTTCGCTACCAATTGGCCAAATCCGATTAAATACATCGGCTTCACCGCTGGATGTCTAACCTTTATTTTCACTTGGTTCTTCCTACGCCAACGCCGCAAGAACATCTCCCGCGATGCCGTAGACATCGAAAAAGAACTCACTCAAAAATCCCAAAAATCTAAGCATTGAGTTGGAAGAAAAATCGGAATTCACTTCCGATTTTTCTTTTCGAACTCGTTTCCTTGCTCTACCATCCCCCTCCCCCTCCTCCTCCGCCCCCACCGCCAGAGAAGCCACCACCTCCGCCACCACTACCACCAGAAGACCACGAACCACCCGCACTACTTGGCTCAGTATAACTAATTGAACGCGAAATTGTTCTATCCAAATCTCTTGTAATATTTGAAACAATAATCCCATTCACTAAGTCCTGACTTATCAGCTCATCTACATCCGCAATTTCATAATACCTTGCTAGCTCCTTCATCCAACTTTCTTCCAACCCAAATAGGCTCGCCCATGGCAAAAGCTTCTCATATAGCTTCACGATCCCTTCATTGGAAGTGTCCGCTCCCTCTACCGACTGCAAAAACTTCAACCTATCCGCCTCTGCCATTCTAATATAAAGTTCTAGCCCCTCCAGATATCGCACAAGCTTCAACCCTGCTTCTGTGTACCTCTCATACTTCTTAGTTTTAGAGCCAAGCATCGCCATGATAATAATACCAACCGCCAATACCGCCATCATCACTAGTGGCATAAACTCAACCCCCACAATCACCGCATTACCAGACAACAAGCCAGAATCCTCCATCATCCCTTCCAATATCCCAATCGCAACTGCTACAATTACCGGCGAAAACATTATTAATATAATAATTCCCAACAAATTTGAAGCATTTGTCTTACTTTTGTTCTCAAGTAAATATCCACCTCGCTCCAAGCTCTTCACAGCATCAGACTTATAATCCTTTGCACAATCCGCTAAATATCTCGTGGGCTTATGTTTCTTAATGGGGATTAGTTCACCTTTCTTTACTCCACTCTCACCATACAGAATATTCATCATTTCTCTTTGCGATCCGCTCAATTCATTTGATTCCACTTCTAGATATACCTGCCAATTATATTTCTTCTGATCCTCAACTTTTTGAATTTTAGCCTTTTTTTCCACCACCAATTCCAATAATGTTGCCACATAAGAAGTCTTAGTCTTCTTAAGATAAATCTGCTCGCCCTCCGCCACATGTACACTTCTATCTTCCAGCGGTTGATACTGTGGAGCAACAAAAGTCGCATTATACAAATCATATTGAGGCTTCGCTTTCTTTCGCCATTTCAATATCTTTAGTGTTACGGCAATTCCAATTAGCAAAATCTCCACCCCAAACATCACAAACAATATATAACTTTTTTCCAAAATTACCTTAAATGTCCCCGGCTCAAATTCCGTTACAAAAGTCAAATTCTCTCCAGCTGCCAGATTATCCGCCGTAAAGCTAAAACCATCATCAATCGATGTAATAGTACATCTATCGCTACCTTTTGCACCATATCTTCCCACGTAACACCAAGCCATATCATCCATATTTACATACACTTCTTCCGATACGTGCAAGTTTGCTGTTACTTTATAAAATTTCTGGCTCCATCCCGTACCGTTCGTATCCCAATATAGCTCTTGAAACGCTTTCTCTACTCCTTCCATACCACTCACATTTTCACCATCCAACGTAAATTCCGTAATTACATCAACATAGTCATACTCTAATGTATATACTTGTTCGCCATGTACGTATTCGCTCGCATTACCCAAATACACCACATAATACCCATCATCTGCTACAATTTTATTAATATTCTCTGGCTCCCCATTTCTCAACGCTGTCAAATTCAACGCACCCTCATTTGCTATCGTTCTATTCTTTCCATCCTGATTCGTGTATGGTATCGTACGTGTAATTCCATGATTCTGATTAGCATCCGGGAACACTGCCGTTAGTACTTCTTTCACATGCAATTTACTAGTACCATCTTCCAGCTTTGTCAAATAATAATCCGCCGTAAAATCTTTAAAATAAAAATCCTGCGCGCTGGCAACAGCATTATTAATCGGCATAAACAGCAGTGCGAATATCACACTCAAAAACAAATATCTTAGTTTCATACTTTTATCATACCATAGATAATATAGTTACGATAATGTCGCAGCAATAGTAGCATCCACAAAATTATTTGGGTTATATAAGTTTAATACTACAATCTTTGCCGCCAGCTCTCCGCTCCACAACATTATCGGCGAATAACCAGACTTCTCTACCGATACTGCTTTTACTACGCCATCTTTCGCTACCAATATTTGTCCATTATGCAATGTTATTATACCTAAAGGATAACTTAAGGTAAACTTATGAAGCACCTCCACTACCTGCACCAAAGATTGCGACAATAATAACATTTTCGGATAATACACCGCACGTAATAACTTCTGCATCTGCGCCAATGATCCGAAAATAATCATTTTTTCATTCAACAAAATATCCTCCGGCTGATTCTCAGATATCAAATCTATCGTATCGCGCGTAATTAGAGTTAATTTTTCGGAAGCCGCTAACGCGCTCGCAACAGCCCTTCCGGTTACTATGTTTTTAGACAAATCACCTACTATCAAATTAAAGTCTACTTCATTTAACGCTCTTAATAGCCCCTCACCATTAAAAGCCCCGTTTTCCGTGGCTGGCAAAAATTTAAAATTCTCCACTAGTGGTAGCTTATCTTTTAGAGACTCTGGTAATACTGTATTTACTACTTCCAATGGGTATCTATTTATCAAAAATTCTGCTGTTTTTACTTCTGCACGAAAACTTTGTCCATTCCCCCCAACTACATTTACTATACCCTGCTTCTTTTCCGGTATATTCCAATACAAATCCTCGTAAGAGTTATTTTCTACTTTTTCAAAATATTCCATTAAAACTCCAACTCTATAGAAATCGGACAATGGTCCGAACCCATACAATCTTCATAAATTTCTGCGCTCTTTAAATTTTTCCTTAGACTTTCCGAAATGAAAAAATAGTCTATCCGCCACCCCACGTTATTTTCTCTAGCATGCCCCCAATGACTCCACCAGGTATATCTTCGTACGCCAGGATGTAATTCCCTAAAGGTATCCACTAATCCCGCATTCAGCAAGTTACTCACCCCCTGCCGCTCTTCATCCGTAAACCCAGCATTATGATGATTCGCCTTCGGTCGCGCCAAATCTATTTCCATATGCGCCGCATTAAAATCACCGCACACCACCACCGGCTTCGCCTTTTCCAACTCTTTCAAATATTTAAGTATAGCCGGATCCCACAATTTTTCACGCAACCCCAATCTCTCCAGTGCTCTCTTTGAATTTGGCGTGTAGATATTTATTAAGTAAAACTTCTCAAATTCCGCAGTCTGCACTCTCCCCTCATTTAAAGGGTTGCCAAATTGATCCCCAAAGTCCTTCTCCACCGGCAATTCATTATTTATACTAAGTGGCTTTATTTTTGTAAAAATCGCTGTACCGCTATAACCCGCTCGCTCCGCCGAATTCCATAGTTCCTCATATTCTGGCAAATCCACTTCGGCCTGACCTTGCTTTGCTTTGGTCTCCTGCAAACACAAAACATCCGGCTGTTCTTTCGCAATAAACCCTTGCAAAGCGCCTTTATTTAATACTGCCCTTAGTCCATTCACATTCCACGAAAAGATTCTCACGCATACCTCCCACGCTCTATGTCGCGCTTTTTTATTGTCTCACGCTTATCATATTTCTTCTTACCTTTACCCACTGCTATAACTAATTTAATATATCGCCCGCCGCCTAGCAGTTTTACTGGCACTATAGTAGAGCCAGCTATCTTTTCACGATCCAACACTTCAATCTGCTTCTTGGTCGCCAAAAGTTTAATATTGCGCACCGTTTCTGCCCCCAGTGTCAAGTTGTTTAGCCACAACTCCCCACTACGTATCGTTACAAATGCCCCCTTTAGCTGTACATGATGATCACGTATCGCCCGTACTTCTGGGCCAGCCAAACTCATTCCCACAGTTAGCTCATCGCCAAGCATGTAATCAAAATGCGCCTTGCGGTTTACGGTCACCATATCGGGGGTCTTTTTCTTCTTCATACCCCAATTATACCACACCGGTATTTCTATTATTTTTCCTCAAATTTCATCAAAGGCTCTTTAGTCTTAGATAACTTTACTGCCTTTTTTAGTAATGCATCTATTTTTTCATGATCAGCTTTTTGCTTCTCCGCATCAAATGCTTCTTGTTGCCGCTTAAGGTCACCATAAAAACCCGTTCCTCTCACCGCATTCCAAAAAAGCTTTTCTTGTGGCACATTTTTATAATGCCACGGCTTGTTAAACAAATTAAAATGTACCAACTTCACATCTTTTGGCAATTCTTCTGTTGGCTCCATATTCCACTTAGGATCTAAATGCAAAATCTTCCCCTGCAGAATCACATTCATATAATCTTGGTCCGGTGCTACCAAATCCGCATCATATTTGTTTATCATCTCCACCAATGCTGACAAATAACGCAATTTGCGCAGAGCCTTCATATTCATCACCAGTACACCAGAATTCGTATATTCCCGATACGATACCCCTACTCCTTTTTCTACATACGCCCTAAACTCCGGTATCACATCTACCTTCGGATCTACCATCGCCGCCATTGCCTTACTACCTAGGTCTATATCAAACAACTCGCCGATATCACCACGCAAAATCGTGTCACTATCTATATAAACGCATTTATCATATAGCGGAAACAACCGCGGAATAAAAAATCTATAATAATACACCGCACTAGAAAAGAAATCACCCGCGCCTTTACGCTTTGAACAATATTTGATAATTGCCTTAAGATAAAGATTGCTACTAATCTTTTTAAATTGTATTGCTACATTTTTTGTTACTAAACTTCTAAGTCTCACACGATTCACCCAGTTCAAACCATCATGCAAAATAATTACCCTATAATAACGACTCTTATTAGCATGTTGCATAAGCGAGTGAATCGCCGCCGCCGCATATGGCGCATAAGCATTGTTGATCGTCAGAAATACCGGTACAACCTTAGTCTTTTTTCTTAGTGGACTTATGCCTGTATTGAAAATACTCATAATTACTTTTCTTACTCCATTTTACCATAGAATCATATGCTTCTTGTGCTAATTTTGTCCTATTTTCATCCTCGGTCTTCTTTTCATCCGGATAAAACGGCCCATCTATATATATTGTCATCCGTGGTCGCGCCTGCCCCTGCTTTTTAGACTTCTGATAAGTCGTAGTCATGGTAAAAATCGGCAAATTATTCCGCGCCGCATAGGTAAACGATCTATCCCCTGCCGGAAATTTACGAATTCCAGTATAATACGGCCACACGTGCGCCTCTGGATAAATCACTAAACAATTCCCCTGTTTCAATCGCTTATCCACCGCCTCATGAAAACGCTTTTTAGTATTAGACGATGTCCCTAGCGGTAGCCCACCGATATACGGCAAAGTCTTTCCAATCCCTGGGATCTTCAAATTCACCGGCGAAATAATCGTAAAAATCCTCCGGTCTGCCGCCAATGCCGGCCCAAACACATCATGAAACGGATTAGTATGATTCGCATAAATCACATACCCTTTCCCCTTTGCTTTTTTCAGCTTTTCACGTCCACAAAATTTCGCTTCCCAATACATCCTTTCATAATACTGCCCAAACAACTTAAAAATCCTAAACAACATTGCTGAATATAATTTTGTAAAAGGATTTTTCGGAATAAATTCGTAGTCCTCCGGCAGCTCTACCTTCTGCTTCTTTTCTTGTTCCGCAGTCTTTATTGGGTCATCTTCTTCCGAAGAATAGTAAAATACTCTCTCTTCTTCCGGAATATCTTTTTGAAATAATTCTGCCTTTGCCATTATAAATTATCCTTCATTTTTTTATACTTATCTAATATATCATCATATTCGGTAATTTTCAAAATATTATGAATCTTCTCAATCTCAAATGGTTTTACCTTCTGTACTCTAAAATACGGCCAAAACTTAAAATTATTTGAAAAATGATGCAATACGGTATCTTTTTTTGGCCTCTCGCCCTGCTCATTATATTTGCGCGGCATCAGCTTCCTATGTGTAATAGATTTATTTAGTGCCGCTTGGTCCGCCAGCATCATTTTCCTTTTCTTGCAAAGTGCCACCGCCCGCTCAAACATATGTGTCTTTATACACTCTCTCATATTAAATAACATCACCCCAGAGTTCATATAGTCAAAATTAAAAATTCCATTATAATGGTAAAAATTCTTCCCATATATATCAAGCACCCCCGCCGCTTCTATACCAGTCAAATCCGTATTGTAAAATTCAGAAATATCCGCCCTACACACCACATCGTAATCTAAATATAATATTCTATCTAGCTTCGCAATCTCTGGCACTTTATCTGCATAAAGTCTCAGCATCGAGCACGGCGTAAAATACGACCCCATATTTTTCTTTGGCAAATTCTTTACAAATACATCCGTAGCATCTATCAGCTTCACAAAACTTTTCTCATTCTTTTCCTTTACCAAACTATCCAAAAACTCCGCCGACTTTTTCGTAAAAGCCACTGTATCCTTATAATTTATTGTCATTATATATATATTTAGTGGCTCAGAATTATTTTTAACTAGCGACAAAATCGACACCAACACCCCTCGCGCTATCCCCTTGTCCCCACAATACAATATATTCATATCCATATTATATCAAACAAGTAAGAGAAATACATCGTTAGGTATTATGTCTGGCGGGTCCTGTCCTCGCATTTTTCCCCACCGTACTCGGCTATCACCTGCGCGCATCGGGGGTCCCCAAGCTCGGCCACCCGCCAGAGGTAATGATTTATCATATAGCAAGAATAGCCTTAGATTCTCGCAGAACACAGCGGATGCTGAAACCGTTGTACCGGTAGTTGTAGTTCTCAGGATTGACATAGCTAGAATAGAAGAACAGGCTGCGAGCATACTCTGAATCACTAACCGTACTAGACCAGTAGTAGCAACCACTGTTT
>JAZQXF010000014.1:0-23015 GCA_045632725.1 Candidatus Nanosyncoccus sp. | reverse complement strand
CTATGCTTCCTTTGGGAGGAGTGGGACTTACTTTTGGTTGCTCTCTCCGCACTACCGGTACTCCACTGGTGTCACTGTGTTCCTTGTGTATCCGACTGGATACTCTCACTACCCTCAGACTTTCTGGTGGAATGTTCTCCGGCCCACCATCTCTCTCACCTTTGGTGTGAGTATTACTGATGGCAACGGCACTTCCACTAATCCTTGGATTATAAACCCATAAACAAGAGAAAAAGGAGAGAGAAGAGAAATAAATAAAAAGGAGAATGCCACGCCCGGCGCGTAGGCGTAAGCCCAGCGCCGGCACTTGGTGAGCTTTGCGCCCAAGTGAGTGGCAGGGGGTAATTTACGTTTTCGCTTCTGTAAAAAATGTTTTTTGATAGAAGCGGGGACATAAATCCCCGAAGCAGCTTGACTGGATATATGTTTGGCTTAGAGCTGAATAACTATATTCAACGACTTCATTTTGTCAAATAATTGCAACGGTGGAGATGTCGGTTGATTTGTAGTATAATATCATTGCTAGCATCAAGGCCGTTTTGCTATCAAGAGTTCTGGCAAATTGAAGTAAATTCAATTTGGGTGGAACTAAAAACAAATGAAATAAGCAAGCTACTTTGGTCTAGATTATCTGGACTTAAATTAAAAAGATGAGTAGTAGGCAGGGTAGTCAAGTAGAGAAAGTCAAAAGCTTGAACGAAGCGGAGATCCTGTCGAAACTCATCCGAGAGGCGCAACATGGAACAGATACGCAAGAATTATAAGCGTGGGCCATTTAGACTTCGATATGCTATGATTGAGCTCGATGAATACTTGCGGGTTTTTATTATTCCGCAGATTCCGGCAGAGTATAAAGAATATCGTGATGTTTTGCGCCAGGCGATGGATAGAGCGTGGCATTTGATGTATTATGCTGCTTTGACTGAGAAGCGTGAGCGACAAAAACGTTTGCTGGAATACAAAGTCGAAATGATAATGGTGAGCGTGTATTTGCAGGAAATTCGCGATGTTTGCTATCGTGGTAAAATGCAACGTAATTTCAATAAGGCTACTGAGAATAGATTTAGAATTTGCGCAGAACGACATAGGCGGGTGATGGAGATTCTTTGGAGCTGGATTGATAAAGAAAGTAAAAAGATGAATCCTTTGAATTCGCAAAAAACTACGGGCTTAAAGATGGGAAATTAAATGACACATCGTAAGACCAGAAATCTTTATCATAGCAAATTAAATTATGAAAATTTATATAAGGCTTGGACTAAAATATCGCAGTCTGGCAAGGGGTATCGAGATACATTTGAATTCTCAATGTTTGCACATGTAAGAGTTATTAAGATTTTGGAAATGTTGGAGGAGGGAAAGTATCGGTCGGATCGGCTAGATTGTTCCGTTATTTTTAAACCAAAGCCTAGACTAATAATGGAACGGTCGGTGAAAGATAAAATCGTAGATTATTTCGTGACCAATGAGTATCTAATTCCTACGATAGAGAGGACATTGATTGATACAAATGTCGCAGCACGTAAGAAAATGGGGCCAGATTATGCGATGAAGATGCTAAGGCGCTATTTATCTCAAATTATAGCTAAAAATCCAGATTCTCGGATTTATGCTTTGAAGATAGATATATCGAAATACTTTTATTCTATAGACCATCGGATTTTATTGGAAATGTTAAAGAAAAAAATAAAAGATAAGGATGTGATAGGGGTCATGAGGCGTTTGATTAATGAGACTGACAAAACATATATAAATAAGATGATAGATGAAATCAATGAGGCGTATCATGAAAATTTTTTGCACTATCAATCCGGTAAAGGCTTAGGTGCGGATACGATGTTGATGCAATTTTTGGCGATTTTTTATTTAAGCGACACGGATCGTTTTATTAAGGAGAAATTGCATTGTAAATATTATATACGCTATATGAATAGTCTTTTGATTCTTGATACCGATAAGGTTAGATTAAACGAAATTAGACAGAAGATTATTGATGAATTAATGAGGGCTAAGCTGCTAACTGATTTTAAGTTTGGTATACGTGATTGTCGCTCAGCTACTGGGATATCATTTTTAGGTTATAGATATAATATAAATCAGAAGGGATGTATCGTAGTAAAGTGTCCGTCTCGTACGGCTCGCTGTGTTAGGCGGCGTAGCTTTATTTAAACGGGGGCAGCGAGATAATGTTCAAAAAGCCAGCGCAACCTGCCTTTTAGATAGTCGCGTATTTCATCGAGCGAAAAGGCGACTTCTTGGCGGTAATATTTGCGGACAATTGCAATTGCGCCATCGATGGCAAAAAGGAGCTCAAGCTCAATTTTTTTATCTTCAACACCACTACGGCGCATGGCGGCAAGCACACGGTTGTTCATTTCATTCTCGAACTGAGTGAGGAATGAGTTTGATGCATCGCTTGCGAGCAGCTCCCTGTAAATACCTTCTTGTTTGCCCAGAAAAGCAAAGGCTTCATCAATGTAATGCTCGATGCTGTCGGCCGTATCCATTGCATCGTATTCCGAAAAAAGCTGTTTTTCGATTTCGTGCTGGATTTCGGCACCAACCTCATAGATATTGTTGTAATAGTTGTAAAAAGTTCCGCGTGTAATTTCGGCACGTTCGGCAAGGTCTGTAACGGTGATGTTGCTAATAGAACCACGCTCGGCAAGAAGTTCAGCAAAAGCCACTTGAATTTTTTGGCGATTTTTCGTTGTTGCCCTAGTATAAGATGACCTACTCATACTTATAATTATACCACTATTTGAACATTATGTCAATAATTTGTCTAATTTTGGACACAGTATAAAGAGTTTGTACTTTATTGTTTTTGTAATAACAGATAAAATATACAGAATATGCGAAAAATAACAGATTTTATCGTGAACCATTGTTACGTGATTTTTGCTATTTTTTTGATACTTACTGGAATTTGTGGTGTCCTGGCTACACAAGTAAAGATTAATAAAGATATTTACTCCTATATGCCGGCCGATTCGGAAACATCTCATGGACTAGCTATTATGAATGATGAGTTTGATTATGATAAGACAAGTAGCTACGAGATGATGCTGACCGATGTTCCAACCGATGAAAAGATGGCAATTAAGGAGTACATTGAAACGATTGATGGCGTTGATTCGGTTGAATATGATGAGAGTGACAAATATAATCGTGACCAATATACGCGTTACGTGATTAATGTTGGTGCGCCGGCTGATTCTGAGGTGGCGGCTCGTGTCTATAATACAATTCATGGCGAATATTCGGAGCGTTTTGAGATTGCCGAGTCGGGCAAGGTACATGATTATAATGGGGCGGTTTTACAGATTCATATAGCCGTGTTTGCTGTGGCTTGTGCGATGGTGATTTTGATCATCATGAGTAAGTCGTGGGTGGAGCCGTTTTTGTTTCTTTTTGCGATTTTGTTGGCTGTGGTTGTAAACAAGGGTACGAATATTATTTTCCCGAGTGTGTCGCACATTACGGATGCAATTGCGGCGATCTTACAGATGGCGTTGTCGATGGACTATGCGATCATGCTTTCGACACGCTATCGCCAGGAAAAGGCAAAGGCGGATTGCCCAGATAAGCAAACGGCAATGCGCCGTGCGATGTATTATTCGTTTGGGGCGATTTCTTCAAGCTCGGTTACGACTGTGGTTGGTCTGATTGTTCTAGTATTAATGAGCTTCACGATTGGCCGCGATATGGGTTTAGTACTTAGTAAAGGCGTGGTTCTCAGCCTCGTTTCAATTTTTACTTCTTTGCCGGCACTACTACTCCTATTTGATAAGGCGATTGAAAAGACCGCAAAAAAGACAATTAATTTCAAGATGGATTGGCTTGGTAAATTTAGCTATATGTTTCGTCGCTTGGCATTGCTACTATTCATTTTGATTTTTGTTGGTAGTTTTATGCTTAAAGGCAGCACGATGATTAATTATACCTCATCGCAAAACAATAAGATTAAAGATGTATTTGAAGAGGTGAATCAGATGGCGCTTGTCTATGATGGTGAAATGGATGAGCAAGTTACGGACATTTGCAAAAAATATGATGCGCGTGAGGATACGGTACGTGTGCTTTGCTATGGTAATACAATTAATGAACCCGAAAAATATGATGAGCTTGTGCCAAAAATTAATGAGTTGTCGGATGAAAAAGTTGATACGGAAGATTATCTTATTAAGGCGATTTATTATCACTATTATAAAGACACGGATAATCTTACGATTACACTTGATGATTTTGTGAAGTTTTTGCAGCACGATGTGTTCCCGGATGAAAAATTCTCTGATGAAGTGACAAACGAGATGTGTGAAAAAGTTGAAAAGTTCTCGTACTTTACTGATCAGATAAAAGTGAATCAACTGCGTAGTAAAGAAGAGATCGCAAAGATTCTTGGCGTAGATGCGGAGAAACTTGATGAAGTGTATGTACTTTGGCTTTCCGAGCGGGAGTCACCGGTGCGCTTGACATTGTATCAGTTTGCACAGTTTGTATCGAATGAGATTTTGACAAATTCGAAGTATGCATCGATGATAACAGCTGCGCAACGTTCTGATTTAATGAATCTTAAACTGTTTAGTGATTATAATTATACGGATAGTCAAAAGAGTGCGGCGGAACTTGCGCGTGCTTTTGGGATTAGTCAGAGCGCGATTGAGCAGATTTTAGTCTATTATGATTTTAGTATAACTGAAATGCCAACCGCGACCGCGACAATTGGCGATTTGATTGATTTTGCGCTTACAAATGAGAATGTACTCGCCGAATTAAATCTTTCTGAAGCGGAAGCGACAAATATTCGTGCACGATTTATTGAGATAAAGATGACAGCTGAAAATATGAAGACTGAAGCTCAAGCGCGCTATGATGAATTTAATGCGAAACTTGATGCAGCAGTGGCGGAATTACCGGCAGAAACGCAGGAAGAAATTGCGCCATATATTGCGGAGCTGCGTACGGAAATTGAGCAGGAAATTCAGATGGCTGAAGCGGTGATAAATAAAGAATATTCTTATTCGGATTACGTGGTGGCGGCTGGTAAAATTAATAAAGACCTAGATACTGTGATAGTTTGGTTGAACAATTTGGATGAGAGGTACCCGGAAATCTTTTCTCGGCTCGATGATGAGATAAAAAATGAGGTGATGAGTTATGCGAGGAAAATTTCTGATAGAATCTCTGAGGTGCGTACTGAAATTGATTTAAATGATAAGCTTGATGGACTCAAGCAAATTTACAAACTTTATCAGGCGGAGGAAATAGGTAGATACCATACCATTACGCCGCGCGCTCTGGTGAATTTTTTGCTAGAGCATGCCTCTGATGAGAAAATGAAGGATGCTCTGGATGGTGATGCGATTAGCAAATTGCAACTTGTACAATACATTATGAATAATCAGACAACGAGGTATTCATCTGGTGAGCTGGCGCAAACTTTCAATCTTGATGCTGAGAAGCTGCGCCTTGTCTATGCCTTTTATGAATATCGTTATGTTAATACGGATCCGAAACTTTCGCTTTGGGATCTGATTAATTTTATCGATGAGAAGATTTTGCCAAATGAGGAATATGCGAGTCGCTTGAACGATGAAGAGAGGACAGAGCTCGCAGTAGTTGCGACTTTGATGCGGGCGGCAAAGAATGGTGTAACTTATAATTACGATGCGCTCTATCGTGCGATTGAACCATTGTCTGGCAATCTTGATAAAAACAAAGTATTCTTGGCTTATTTGTATTATGGTTCGCTCTATGATTATGATGAGAATTGGACACTTACGCTTGAACGGTTTGTTAATTTCTTAAATGATGAAATCTTGCCGGATTTACGTTTTTCAAAACGTATTGATGATGAGACATATCAAAAGATTACTGATGGTCGCAAGACAATTAGTGATGCCAAAGAATTGCTCATTGGGCCAAAACATTATCGTATGCTGATTGAAACAAACTTGCTAGCTGAAGGTGAGACGACTTTTGAGTTTATAGAAGGCTTGAAAAATGAGTTAGGCCCAGAGAATAACATTAATTATTATCTGATTGGTGATTCTGCAATGGCTTATGAAATGTCGCAAAGCTTTGGCGGTGAAATGGATATGATTACGATTATTACGATGCTAGCGATTTTTGCGGTTGTTGTTTTTACATTTAAGTCCGTGTTTGTTTCACTGCTACTTGTGCTCGTGATTCAATGTGCGGTTTACATTGTGATGTCGTTTTTGTCTTTGACTGGGTCGAGTATATATTTTATTGCTTTGATTATTGTACAAGCAATTTTGATGGGCGCAACAATTGATTACGCGATATTGTTTACTTCTTATTACGTTGAAAATCGTAGCTATTTTAAGCTAAGTATAAAAGATGCGTTGATTAATACATATAATAAATCCATAAGTGCAATTTTGACTTCGGCATCGATTTTGATTATCGTGACAGCAATTGTCGGTAATTTTACATCGGCGATTGCTGGTAAAATTTGTCAGTCGATTTCGCTTGGCACCTTATGCGCAACTTTGATTATTCTGTTATTATTGCCAGCGTTGCTTGCTACGCTTGATCGCTTTATTGTTAAGGAAAAGAATTTGGACAAGAATAGAATTATAGACAAACTGAAGATGCTACTATAAATTTGGGTTTTATTTTTATTTTTTGGTGATCTCGGCGGGAGTAAGGATTTCGCAAGCGAAATCCTTTCTTTTCTGCGTTATTCGGAAAAAGAAAAATAAATTTTTCTTTTTCACTCATTTCCTTGGAAGGGCGAACTAAAGTTCGCCCCCCGCTGAAACCATTGAATATTAAAAAATAAGCCCTAAAGGGCTTCTTTTTAATACTTGGTGATCTCGGCGGGAGTCGAACCCGCGTTGTCGGGATGAAAACCCGATGTACTAACCGTTATACTACGAGACCAGTTGCTATTATTATAACAAAACTTGCTAAAAACTGCAAGAGTAAGTATATTCTACTCCGTAATCGGTTTTGCCGAATGGCTCGGTGGGGAAGAATTGAATGAGAGTGGCATTTTCATCGCAGTAGTTAAGTATGGTATTTTCAAGGCTAGATTTTTGTGGACTATGGAGAATGAGCTGACGTAAAGGAATAGTGGAAAAGCCAGTATCAACGTATTTTTGCATGACTTCATTGATATCTTTGCCACTGGAAGAGATACTTTTGTAGAGGTAATCTTCGTAGTAGCCAGTAGCTAGATTGGAGATTTCGGACTTGATTGTGCGTTCTGTATTGAATGTGAAAGAGCATATAAGAGAGACAATAACTGCGAAAATTGCAATGACAATAATAACAAGAATAGCCTTTCGTGCTGGTGTTTCGTAATTCGATATGAAACGGGTGCGAGAATGAATATTGGAGCTGTGTTTATTTTTAGCATTAGCCATATGTATATATCTTATCATAAAATTTGAGATATGGTAAACTAGTTGTATGAGTAGACTTTTTAAACGAACGAAGATTTTAGCAACTATTGGCCCAGCTACAAATTCGGCTGAGATGGTTGAGGCAGTAATAATGGCCGGAGTGAATGGATGTAGACTTAACTGTTCGCATGGTTCCAATGAGGAGCGTGATCAGCAAATACAATGGATTCGGGATGCGGCGACTAAAAAGGGGCGGAGTGTAGCTATTTTGCAGGATTTGCAGGGTCCAAAGATTCGTCTGGGGGTACTAAAGGATAACCATCTAGATCTAAGAGTGAATGATGAGCTGGTACTAGAAGCAGCTGAAGGTTTTGAACACGATGGTGGAATGATGGTGCCGGTGCAATATAATTTGGCGGAAAAAGTTAAAGTGGGTGAACCGTTGTCGATGTTTGATGGCAAAGTTAAGAGCGAGGTGATAGATATAGTTTCGGATACGGCGATAAAAGTGAGGATTCTGAACGATGGATTCATTATGTCAAAGAAAGGATTAAATTTGCCGGATACAGACTTTGGCGGCGATATTTTGACCGAAAAGGACATGGCGGATATTGAGTATGGTGCTAAATGCGATTATGACTATGTGTCTTTATCTTTCGTGCAGTCAGCAGATGATATTTATAAGCTCAAGAAAATTTTGGCGGATTTGGGCTCTACTGCTAAAGTGGTAGCAAAAATTGAGACCAAAAAGGCAATTGAAAGTGAAGAGAATCTAGAATCGATTGTGAAAGCTGCGGATGGCATAATGGTAGCACGTGGCGATATGGCAGTGGAGGCTGGTGCAGAAGTGGTGCCGATTGTACAACGCAAGTTGATTGCGATGTGTAGGGAACATGCTAAGCTCTGCATTGTGGCAACTCAGATGCTTAGCTCGATGGTGGATTCGCCAGAACCAACACGTGCAGAGGTTTCGGATGTGGCTACTGCGGTAGTGCAGGGGGCAGATGCGGTGATGTTGTCTGATGAAACGGCAAATGGAAAATATCCATTAGAGACCGTAAAAGCGATGAAAAAAGTGATTTTGTATACACAGAATCACTCTAGGTTGGCGCCGATATCTAGACCACCAGTTACGAAGGAAAGAATTTATGATGCTATATCTAATGCGGCGGCTAGGTTGGCAGAGAATGTGGAAGCAGATGTAATAGTATGTCAGACTGCATCTGGTGTGACAGCTACTACGGTGGCAGCACAGAGGCCGAATTTGCCTATTGTTACTGTGACAGCGAATCGGAGAGTGGCGAATCAGCTGGCTTTGATATATGCAAATTCAGCATTTGTTCGATCATATTCGCCAGATTTTGGTTATGACTTAGCGAAGGAATTAAAAGATTCTGGTTATTTGCGAATGAAGGAAGGTGAAGATGAGCTTTTGTCGGTAATAGTATCTGGAGATAAGGATAAAATTGGTACCGATACTATAAAAGTGCGGTATGTCTAGGAGGATAATGAAATATCAAACGATTCGGGATGTAGATGTAAAGGATAAAGTAGTATTGGTGCGGGTGGACTATAATGTGCCGATAGAAGATGGTAAGATTGTAGATGATTTAAGAATTAGAGCCAGTTTGCTAACTTTAAGATACTTACGCGAAGCTGGAGCTAAAAAGATTATTTTGATTTCACATATGGGGAGGCCAGAAGGCAAGGATGAAACTCTATCTCTAAAAGAGATAGCTGAGGCTTTGGGCAGAATGCTGCCAGGTGTGGGCTTTGCGCCTGAAATGAGTGGGGAAAATGCGAAGAAGATAGTAGATGGAGTGAAGTCGGGTGGTATTTTGCTAATGGAGAACTTGCGATTTAGTCCTGATGAAGAGAAGAATTCAGAAGGTTTTATTAAAGATATCATAGATACGACTGGTGCTGAAATATATGTACAGGATGGTTTTGCGGTGATTCATCGGGCGCATGCTTCAGTGGCGGCAGTGGCAAAATTTTTACCGGTTTATATGGGGCTGCTTTTAGAAAAAGAAGTCGAGAATCTGGAGAAGGTGGCTATGAATCCGGAGCGACCAATGCTAATGATAATTGGCGGTTCGAAAGTGGAAGATAAGGCACCTTTGATTGAGAAGTTTTTAAAAAAAGCAGATAAAATAGCAGTGGGTGGCAAGATTGCGGCAGATGGATATAAAGTTGAAGGTAATGAAAAAATATATATTGCGGAAGATTTTGATGAAAATGCAGATGGTGAGAAACTCGACATTGGACCATTATCTACTGCAAAGATTGCAGGGTTAATTACTGATGCTAAAACGATAGTTTGGAATGGCTTGCTTGGTAAGGCTGAAGATCCGGCCTATGCAACTGCCTCTACGATAATCGCGGAAGTAATTGGCGAAAAAACAAATGCGGAAACTGTGATTTGCGGCGGAGATACGACTGGATTTGTGGAGAACTTAATGAAGGATCATCCAAATTTGAAGTATTCTTTGGTATCTACTGGTGGCGGTGCGGCATTGGAGTTTTTATTGGGTAAAGAATTGCCAGGTCTAGAAGTAATCAAAAAGGCTTAAATACCAGTGAGTGGAGAAATATCGGCGCCAAGGTGGCGAAGCCGGGCGGCGAAATCTTGATATCCGCGATTGATAGGGTAGATATTGCGGAGAATAGAAGTGCCAGGAGCGGCGAGCATGCCGATTAGGATAACTACGGCTGGGCGCAAAGCTTGTGGAGCGACAAGTTCGGCTGGGCGCCAGTTTGTTGGGCCTTCGATATAGATGCGGTGAGCATCAAGAAGCTCTACTTTGACATTGAGATTGGCTAGCTCTGTGGAATAAATGGCGCGATTTTCAAAGACCCAGTCGTGAATAAGAGTACGGCCTTCTGCCACTGCGGCAATGACAGAGAAGAAAGGTAGGTTATCGATATTGAGGCCAGGAAATGGCATAGGATGAATCTTGTCTACTGGTGCGATAAGGGAGGACTTTTGAATGGTGAGATCTACTAGGCGAGTATGGCCGTTGGCGGAAAGATATTCGGGGGATTTAGTGAAGCGGGCATTCATGTTTTTAAGTACTTCGAGCTCGATTTCGAGGAATTCGATAGGAGCGCGAAGTAAAGTGATTTCGGAATTGGTAACTAGCGCGGCGGCAATAAAGGACATGGCTTCAATAGGATCTTCGGAAAGATAATATTCTATGTCGGTATTGAAACGTAAGCGACCATAGACGGTTAGCTTAGTGGTGCCAACGCCGGAAATCTTAACGCCGAGCTTTTCCAAGAAGAAGCAAACATCTTGCACCATGTAATTTGGCGAAGCGCCGATGATGGTGGTCTTACCTGGGGAAAGAGCTGCCGCCATTAGTACATTTTCTGTAACGGTATCGCCACGCTCGGTAAGTACTATGTAGCGATCTTCTTTACTATTTAAGACTTTCTGATCCACCTCTATATCGTAGAAGCCACTATTGGTAGCAGCATCTACTTTGAGTCCGAAAGATTCAAGTGCCTTAAGATGTGGTTCAACGGTGCGAGTGCCTAGCGAACAGCCACCGGCATAGGGAAGCTGGAATTTTTCGAAATAATGAAGAAGGGGCCCGAGGAACATGATGATAGAACGGGTTTTACGGGCGGCTTCGATGTTCATTTCGCTTAGTTTTAATTCACGAGGTGATATAATTTCTAGGTCGCGATGGCGATTCTGCCAGTGGCATTTAACGCCGATAGACTCTAATACCTCGATAATGCGGAAAACTTCCTCAATGCGAGCTACACGATGAAGTATAGTGCGCCCTTCATTTAGGAGTGCGGCACATAGGAGGCCTACAGCGGCGTTTTTAGATGTGTTGATGGTAATCTCGCCAGATAACTCTTTGCCGCCGCGAATGCGGAAGCTTTGAGAAACAGAATCATTAATAGAGAGAATTTGAGCACCAAGAACTTCAGAAAGCTTTTTAACCATCTGTAAAGATATGTTTTGCCCGCCTTTTTCAATACGATGAATAGCAGACTGGGAAGAACCGATGGCTTTGGCTAGGTCTTCTTGGGTCCAGTCCTTTTTTAAGCGCATATGTTCAATGGTTTCACCAATGACTTGTTGGTAAGTTTTAGGCTTTTTCATGGAATAATTATATCACAGAATGAATATTTTGAAAAGATTTTAATATGATATAATTAAAAAATGGACAAAATTTTGGAGGGTTTGAATTCGGCACAGAAGGAGGCGGTAGAGACTTTGGAAGGACCGCTATTAATATTGGCTGGCGCGGGATCTGGCAAGACCAAGACTTTGACACATAGAATCGCAAATCTAATAGCTCATGGAGTGAAACCGAGCAATATTTTGGCGGTAACATTTACTAATAAGGCGGCAAATGAAATGCGAAGTAGGTTGTGGAAATTGTTGCAGTCAAGCAAACCTGTTCTGGACCCATCACGATCGTTCATGCCATATATGGGAACATTTCACGGGATTGCTGTGCGGATTCTAAAAACAGAGGCTGAGGCGGTGGGGCTGGACAGAAATTTTGTGATTTATGACACTGATGATCAGGTTTCTCTAATCCGGCGGATTTTGAAAAGTTTGAAATTATCTGATAATAAAAATTTGAAGCCAAAATCTATTCAGGCAATTATTTCTAGCGAAAAGAATCAGGGCAATGGCCCCGAGGAGTATGCGGCATCGGCCTTTTATCCGAATCAGCAGAGCATTGCAAAAGTTTTTAAACGTTATGAAGAGGAGAAAAAGAGAACGGGGGCATTGGATTTTGATGATTTATTATTAAAAGAACTAGAGTTATTGCAAAATCATCCCGAAATCAGAAAAAAATGGCAACAAAAATTTCATTATATCCTGATAGATGAGTATCAGGATACGAATACCATACAATACGATATCGTGAGATTATTGGTCGATCATAAGAAAAATATTTGCGTAGTAGGCGATGATTGGCAATCTATATATAGTTGGCGAGGAGCGGATTTTACTAATATTCTAAATTTCGAGAAGGATTATCCTGGCGCGAAGGTTATAAAATTGGAACAAAACTATCGTTCAACCGGGAATATCTTAGCGGCATCGCAAAAAGTCATTAATGAAAATAAGACACGTACGGATAAGGCTTTGTTTACTGAGCTTGGTAAAGGTGAACCAGTAGAGATAGAGTCATTGCGTGATGAGACTGAAGAGGCGAATTTCGTGGCACTGAAGATCTTGAACATGCAGAATCAATATCCAAATCTGGGTGATTTTGCTGTACTGTATAGGACAAATGCCCAGTCATATGCTTTTGAAAAAGCATTTATAAATATGCGAATTCCCTACAAGATTGTGGGTGGGGTGAGATTTTATGATCGCAAGGAAGTAAAAGATGTATTAGCGATATTAAAGTTATTGGTAAATGAACGAGACAAAGTGAGCTTGGAAAGGGTAGCAAAGAATGTGCTATCTGGCATGGGTGAGGTGTCATTGAATAAGGTACTAGAAGTAATGGATGCTTTGCCGGATGCAGAACCATTGAAAGATCCAGATATTTTGGATGTATTAAGTACGGCGAAAGCAAAGAATGGTCTTACGAGATTAGTTAATTTTGTAAAGAAAGTTTCACTAGAGGATAATCCTGGCGAAATTACTAAAAACGTAATTGAATATTTTGATTTTAGAGCATTAACCAATGATGGTACGCCGAACTCGGAAGAGAGAATGGCGAACTTGGAAGTATTAGTATCTAATGCGGCTACGTATGATAAGCTGGAGGATTTTTTGGCTGATGCTATGCTAATATCTAGCGCTGATGAGAGTGTTGAAAAGAACTCAGTGACTCTGATGACTTTGCATGCGGCAAAGGGTTTGGAATTTCCGGTAGTATTTATAGTGGGGATGGAGGAAGGATTATTTCCAAGTGGGCGAATTAGTGAAGATGAAGCGGGGCTCGAAGAGGAGAGAAGGTTAGCATATGTGGGGATGACAAGAGCGATGCGGAAACTGTGGTTAACCTATGCGGCTAGTAGATATTCGTATGGAAATAGGAACTACAATACGCCATCAAGATTTTTGATAGAGTTAGGCTACAATCCGTATAGCTCAGCTGGATATAAGGATAAGGATGGCGATGGGTTTAAGGATTTTGCGGATGATGAATTTGGCGAGAGTGATTTTGATCCTTTTCCGAGTGATGTGCCGGTGTTTGAATGAGTTGTATCTATGTATAATTAGTCTGACTAGTCTCCCCGAATTTTACTTGGGTTCGCTGGATATTGATGCGTTTAGCGATTTGGGGATTTACGTAGTCTACCTCTTGAAAAAATAAGCAAAATGTGCTATAATTAGGGTATGGGTTCTATTTTGTGTTACAAAAATAGAAGAATCGGTGGGAGGTTTTTGGTGCTAGTGATGGCTACCATGTATTTCTTGATAAATTTGGCGGCGCCGGCTACGGCGATTAGTAAGGAAAAATTACGGTCAGCAAGTTTGAATGGATCATATTTTTATAATCCAGAGGCGAATGATTGCAAAGTGTCTCGCCCGACTGGCAAGAATGTAACTTGGATTGGGGATTCTTATTCGGTGGGGGCGGAGTATGGCGATCATTTAATTACGAAGAAATTGCCAGGAGTGGATTTGGGTGGATATGATGATACGACAGATCCGCCAGCGGACTCATACATAAAAGGTAGCAAATTTTTTGCTGATGGCACTAATGATGTGGATAGCGATAATCCTACCGGTGTAGCTCTATTAAAAGAGATCACAAAAGAGAATAAATTAAGGCCTTATTTAGTATTTGCACTTGGTACGAATGGTGGGGTAACTGAGAATTATATAAATGAATTAATTAATTTGGCTGGAGCGAATACTAAGATTGTGTTAACTACTGTATATACTGTGGCGGCAGATTATGCATCTACTAATGAAGTGATCAAAAAGGCGGCAAAAGATTACAACAATGTGTCGGTGGCGGATTGGGCAGCAGTGGCAAAGCCAGAATACTATAATAGCGATAGCTCTGGTGTGCATCCGTTTGGTCACTATGATGAATGGGTGGATTTAATTTATGAAGCTTTGCCAGAAGGTGGGAATAGTGGAAATTCTAGTACTAATGCTGGCGGGGCTGGTAATAAATTATACAATGGAGACCCGGTGATAGCTGATAATCTTATGGAGAGGGTGAAGGCAAACCAGCCTTTTTATGAGGCAGCGGCAAAGAAATACGGCGGATTCCCTTGGCAAATTTTAGCAGTATTGCATATCCGTGAGTATAGTGCAGAGCGTGGTAATCCAAGTAATGGCCAGGGTGCATATCAATTATATAGTTATACGAATGGTGGGACTAATAGTAATGCCTTTTTGCCGGCGGGGCCGATTTCTGATGCGGAGTTTACTAGACAAACCGAAATTGTGGCGAAAATGATTAGCGAGAAGAATTTAGACTTAAACACTGAAAGTGGGGTTAAGCGATTTTTCTTTGAGTATAATGGCGTGGCGGGTTCCTACATTGCGCAGGCTAGGGACTTAGGCTATACGGAAGAAGAGGCGAATTGGGGTGAAGGTTCGCCGTATGTGATGAACATGGCGGATGAAAAACGTGATCCAACTAAAAATCACAATTGGAAGCAAATAGTGACTGATGGTGGTTCACCGGTAAATTATCCTGCCAATGTTTCGCCTGGGGCGTACCTAATGTATATGGCGTTAGGCGGCGTAAGTAGTATGTGCGCGGCGGGTGGTAATGGCAATTTGAATGAGACAGCATTGATGATATCCTGGCCAGACAATGGGCATGACCCATGGAAGGATGTGAAGCCGGAATATAAAACTGCCTTGGCTGAGACTGGCGTAAATAAACTAGGGGATTCTTGTTCGATGAATGGTAATAGTTGTGATGCATTTGTAACAACGGTGCTAAGGTATTCTGGCGTGGATGAAGATTTTCCGTGCTGTGGTGTGTCTACGCAGTATGCTTATCTTTCTGGCCATCCAGAATTATATGAAGAAATACCAAATATTGGTAGTGCGGAAAATATGCAGCCTGGAGATATACGGATAAAACCTGGGCAACATATAGAAATGTACGTAGTCCTAGAGGATGGAACTGGCGCGATTGCCTCAGCTTCGCATTGTGATAGGACTGGTGATCATGCTAGCGCTTACTATGCAGATAGTGGTTATAAAATTTATCGTAAAAAATAGGAGGTGGGATGAAGAAAATAACAAAAGCTAAAGTAATAAAAACTAACGATGAAAAAGCTAGGCAGCGTTTGGCATTAATTGGATTTTCAATGGTGGCGTTTGTGATATTGGTGTTGGCTATAATACTTTTTGCAATAATCGAAAGCAGTAAGAGCGTAACGCTAGACATATTGGTAGCTCCGAAGAGTGCGGTTATAAAAATAAATGATAAAGTCTATAAGAATGGAACTTATCATGTGGAGCCTGGTGAGTATATAATAAATATTACACACGATGAATTGGAGCCATATAATGATGTGGCGAATTTTAAAGATGGCGAGGATGTGAAATTATATTTATATTTGACCGGCAAAGATGGCGACATGGGCTGGTATTTAGGTCATACGGATGATGATATGTTGTTGAATACGATAGGCGATTACTATGCTAATGAGGAGAGTAAAGAATATGTGGCTTCTGATCCAATATTTAAAATAACGCCGTATTATGATTATAATAATGGTTTTCGCGTAAATGCGGCAAAGAACAATGATGGTAAAACAGAAGTAATAGTATATTTATATACTTGTGATGAAGGTAGGGTGGAGAATTTAAAAAATAATGCTAAAAAATGGCTAGAAAAAAATCAAATCGTTTTAGATAATTACGACTTGACATATAAATATTGTGAATAGCTCAATCTGTGTGGTCAGGGTAGCGGGACTTGAACCCGCGACCTCGACATCCCGAATGTCGCGCGCTACCAACTGCGCTATACCCTGGTATTTGCCTTAGGTAGATCTTGGTCTGGGATAGGAGATTTGAACTCCTGACCTCACGCACCCCATGCGTACGCGCTACCTGGCTGCGCTAATCCCAGATATAAAAAATGGTCTGGGTGACAGGACTTGAACCTGCGACCTCGACTTCCCAAAAGTCGCGCGCTACCAACTGTGCTACACCCAGCCATGTAGTAATTATAGCATGTTTTTCAGAAAAAAATAAGTATATTATGATAGAATAGAAAAAGTAAGGAGAAAAAATAGTGGCGGAAAAAATGTCTAAAAAGCCAGTAGGGCATCCAAATAATAATACGAGTCGATCTAACGCAATTCGGAGCATCTTGTTTACGTTTATTTTGATTTGTCTAGGGGTATTCTTGATAGCAAATATGGGTTATGATGGTGCGCAGAAAGTAGAAGTACCAATTTCGGAGGTGATTCAGCGAGCGAATGATCCAGATGGCAATATTGCTAAGATTACTATTACTGGTGAAAATTTAGACATTACCCTGAAGGGAAACGATAAGCCTACGGAGACATCACGAAAAGATGGAGCTGGTACATTGTATGACCAAGGATTAATTAACTATTGTGATGGTTTGGCTGGGGATGAGTTGGTAAAATGCCAGGGAACTTATCCGGTGATTGAGTATAAAGAAGATGTTAACACTTGGGGGATTGTACTAGATGTGGCGTTGACAGTACTTCCGATTATTGCGATTGTGGTGTTTTTAAGCTGGATAATGAGGCAGGCGCAGTCTGCTAATAATCAATCGATGAGCTTTGGTAAATCTCGGGCAAGGCTTTATGGTCCAGACAAGAAAAAGGTGATGTTTAAGGATGTGGCAGGAAACGAATCCGCAAAGCAGGATTTGACTGAAATTGTAGATTTCCTAAAGAGCCCTAAAAAGTATGAAAAATTAGGAGCAAAGATACCGCGTGGTGTGCTTTTAGCGGGTGAGCCGGGTACTGGTAAGACTTTGATGGCGCGTGCGGTAGCTGGTGAAGCGGATGTACCGTTCTTTTCGATTTCGGGGTCGGAATTTGCGGAAATGTTTGTAGGTGTAGGTGCTTCTAGAGTACGAGATCTATTTTCAAAAGCGAAGAAAAATGCTCCATCGATTATCTTCATTGATGAAATTGATGCGGTAGCTCATAAACGTGATGCACGGGGCGGCGCAGGGCGCGAGGATGAGCAGACTTTGAATCAGATTCTAGTAGAAATGGATGGGTTTGATAATGATTCGGGCGTAATTGTAATGGCAGCAACCAACCGAGTAGATATGCTCGACAAGGCACTGCTTCGTCCGGGGCGGTTTGATCGGCATGTGAATGTAACTTTGCCGGAGCGAAAGGATAGGTTAGAAATCTTGAAAGTGCACTTTAAAGGGAAGCCGGTAGAAGAAAATGTAGATTTAGAGGCATTGGCCAAAAAGACTGCTGGTTCATCTGGTGCGGATCTTGCAAATATTGCAAATGAAGCCGCAATTACGGCGGCGCGTGAAGGTCATAAGGCAATAAGTAATGCGGATGTGGTGGAAGCTTTTGAACGGGTGGCAATTGGGCCGGAGCGAAAGAGCAAAGTGATGAATGAAAAAGAACGCAAAATTACAGCCTATCATGAGGCGGGGCATGCGGTAGTGGGGCATGTGCTCCCTGATTCGGATCCGGTACACAAGGTGACAATTATTCCGCGTGGCTCTACTGGTGGTGTAACGTGGTTCTTGCCGCCAGAAGATAGAAGTTACAAGAGTATTTATGAACTAAAAGATATACTAGCGAGGGCGATGGGTGGTCGTGTAGCAGAGAAGTTGGTGTTTGGTAAGGATGCGGTCACTACCGGGGCATCTTCTGACCTTAAAAATGTGGCCGAGCTGGCAAAATCTATGGTAATAGAAGAAGGCATGGGTGATGGTATGCGTAATTTGGTATTTCCAAGTGAGGCTACTGGATATTATACTATTTCAACTGGTAAGCCATACTCGGAAAAGACTGCCGAACAGATAGATGCAGAAATTAGAAAGCTGTCCGATGAGGCGGCGAAGCGGGCGGAGGAAGTGTTGCGGGCAAATAAGTCGGTATTAGATAAGTTGGCAGAAGAACTTTTGAAGGCGGAGACTTTGGAAGAGGCAGAGCTTGAACCGATTTTGAAAAATGCAAAAATGCCGGTGAATGCTAAATTACATTAACAAATCTTAATATAAAAAGCTAGAAATAGTTTTTGCTAGCTTGGACTTTCTCATTTATGCTATCAAAAACTATTTTCTAACTTTTTGGAGGAAAATATGGAAAGATTGATTAAATATTTCGTACCGGAAAAATATAATTTAGATTTAAAGATAGATAAGCATGTTAAGACTATTGGTGGCACAGTGACTATAACTGGGCAGGCTAAGGTGGAAAATATTAAATTTCATGCAGTGGGCTTATCTATTGATTCAGTAGTAGTGAATGGTAAAAAAGCGAAATTTGAGGTGGCAGATGGCCTCTTAACGATATTTAAGGCCCCTAGGAGCGATTTAACTATAGAAGTGGGGTATCATGGCACTCTGAATGAGAATATGCAAGGTGCGTATCTTTCCACTTATGAGTATCAGGGGAAAACAGAGGTAATAGTGGCGACACAGTTTGAGAGTCATTATGCTAGAGAGGCTTTTCCTTGTATTGATGAACCAGAAGCAAAGGCGGTTTTTGAGCTATCAATTTCTGTTCCGGAGGGTTCGGATGATGTAATATTGTCCAATATGCCAGAACTAAAATATGATTTGTCGCCGTGTCCCTCGCTCTCATCGCCACGGGGCTCGGGCACTAACCCTCGCGCTGCCGCGCTCCGAAATGCGCCGAATCATACTTTAGCTTCTGGCTGTAAAACTATTTCTTTCCAGCCAACTCCTAGGATGAGTACGTATCTCCTCGCCTGGGTGATTGGTAAATTCCATGGCAAAACGGTGAAAAATGACCACGGGATAGAGATTACGACCTATGCAACTTTGGCGCAAGATTTGGATTCGGTGGATTTTGCAAATGAAATCGCGGCTAAGTCCCTGGAGTTTTATGATGATAATTTTGGTGTGTCATATCCTTTGAAAAAGTTGGATCAGGTAGCGTTGCCGGATTTCGAGGCGGGGGCGATGGAGAATTGGGGGTTGGTAACGTATCGTGAAAGTATGTTGCTGGCTGGTAAAAATGCGACACTTGGTGCTAAGAAAGGAATAGCCCTTACGGTGGCGCATGAGCTTTCGCATCAGTGGTTTGGGGACCTCGTAACTATGAAGTGGTGGGATGATTTGTGGCTGAATGAATCATTTGCTAGCGTGATGGAATACTATGCGGTGGATTATATTCATCCGGAATACAAAATTTTTGAAGGGTTCTTTACGGGCGATTGCTATGTAGCATTGATGCGTGATGCATATACCGGTGTACAGTCGGTACATCAGGAGGTAAGAGATCCGGCGGAGATTGCTACGTTGTTTGATGGGGCAATTGTGTACTCTAAAGGTGCACGATTGATGCTAATGTTAATTCGCTTAATGGGCTGGGAAGAATTTTGCAAAGGGATTCGGGATTATTTTGAAAAGCATAAATATGATAATACGGTGGGAGATGATTTGTGGTCTGCGCTCAAACCTTATGCGGAGTTTGATCCGGGCAAATTGATGCATGCATTTATAGATAAGCCTGGATATCCGGTAATTACAGATGGCGAGCAGAAGAGGTTTTTATTGGATGGACCAATGCCAAAAGAAAGTTGGCCATTGCCAGAAATTACTGGGGATATGAGTGGACACTATGTTTTGAACTTGTCGGAAGAAGAGTTTAGAAAGAAATTGACAGAATTTGATAGCTTAGGCTTAGAAGAGAAAATTCGCTTATTGATAGATAGGAATTTGCTTACAAGGACAGAACTGGCGAGTGCTGCTTCATTGATTCCTTTAGTGCAGAAATTTAAAAATGAGACAGAGGCTGCGGTGTGGAATATTGTACTCTCTATTATCGCTACACTGAAGATTTTCTTTGAAGATGGCTCGGAAGAAGAAAAGAAATTTAAGAAATTCGTAGGCGAATTGGTGCAGCCAAAGTTAAAAGAACTGGGCCTAGCTACACGTAGGGGGGATGATGAGAATACGATACGTTTGAGATCAATCCTGATAGGGTTAGATTTTTACGCAGAAACATCGGAAACTATGCAGGCGCTTGCTAGGATGTATGGTAAGAATTATGATGAATTGGATGCGGAGATTCGTGAGGATATTATAGATGCTAAGCTATATCAAGAACCGGAGATGATAGATGAGTATTTGGAGATGTATCAAAAAATTGCTGATCCAGAGCTGAAATTTGAATTGCTGTTTTCAGGTACAATTTCTAAGGATGAGGTGGTTCTAAGTAAAATGATGGAGCTCCTAAACAAGCCAGAAATTGTGAAGCCACAAGATCAGCTACATCTATTCATCTATTTATATCGTAATCCGAGGTTGCGCGAAAAAGTGGGGAGATGGCTAACCGGGAATTGGGAATATGTAAAGAATCTGTCTGGTGACAAATCTTTAGATAGTTATCCTAGATATATGGCAAATGTAATACGGACAGAAGAAGAATATAAACTATGGCGAGGGTTTTTCGAATCTATGCAGGATGATCTGGCCCTAAATAGAGCGATTAAAATTGGAGAAAAAGAGATTAAAGCCAGACTTAAACTGATAGCAGCGGATAAGATAGCAGTATATAAAGCGTTAGATGGTATAATGTAAACATGAATATTTTGGAGTATGCTAAGGGGGTAGAAAAATTGGTCAGCCCGATGGGGGTGGGTAAAACGCATTATTTACAAACAAAGTTATCCAAATTGCCGGTATGGATGCAGAGGAAGATCGTATCGAGTGCCACAAAAAAGGCGGATAAAATGCCGTTCGTGGTGGAACCGTATTGTTTTTTCTTGTTTTATGAAATACCGGATCCTACCAAGGTGCAAAAATTTATGCCCGATGGGTTTGTGCCGGCTGAGTCTGCAGTGTTTGAGGGCGGGCCGAAAAAATATTATGGTATAGTGAGTATGTTTAGGATACATACCAGTGTATTCTGGGGCGCAAGAGCGGAATATTATTTAGTGGGGAAGAATACTGAGACTGGATTGTTAAGTTGGATAATGATGGATTATATCAGCGATACTATTTCATATGATGAAAAGCATGGATTAAAATCGCCAGACATGATGAGTTCAGTAATGACTACTACTTGTGAGGGGGATTTTGTATGTGAAATGAAAAGTATCGACAAAAAGAAAAAAGCAGAGTGTCAGGCGAGCTTATTGAGGTCTAAGATGAAACCCCTAGATCAAAAGCTATGGATAGAGGGTAATACTTCAATTGCCTATGGGAGGCTAGCGGGAGAGACAGATGGGGATTTGTTTTCGTTAACTTTCTTTCCGGAGGAGATGAAACAGGCTTTAGATGTTCCCCTTGAGGATGTGAGACTTGCCGAGGTGGCGACAGCCACTACGGGGAAATTTGGTGCAGTGTTAGAGCGAGCGGCATGTTTTCCATTTGCGCAACATATGCTTAGTGATAGCCCGGGTCGGCAAACACATTATGGCAATGAGCTGGCTTTGCGTAAGGCGGTAATGGCAATAGATTTTAAGAAAATTAAGACTTTGAATAATTAGATTTTGGTATTATTTATATTATAGTCGGCACCACCCTAAATGATGATGGTATAGATCTCCTTGGTGGTCAGAATGTTGGTTATGCTCCTAATGCCTTTACTACCATTATGAATACTACTCCTCTTTACTTTATTCGTTCGGGCTACCTGGATGGCACTACCCTGTACAGTTTCGGAGCTAACGGGTTCTGCTGGTCTAGTACAGTGAATTCCCCCTCCTACGCGTACAGCCTACGCTTCAATTCCACAGCTCTGTACCCAGCGAATCGCAACAGCCGCAGCTACGGCTGGTCAGTACGTTGTCTCTCCCGCTAGAGGCTCTGCTCTCCCTAAGAAGTTTCTTCTTCTTTCTATTTAAACCATAAAAAAACAAATTAAGTAAGCATAAATCCCTAAATCGCTAAACCCATCAACTGCTCGCTGCACGCCAGGTAAAATTCTTGTCGGCTAATCAGGTCTTCTCCCGGTACTTTCCGGTGCTAGACCTAGCTAGTCTCCTCGAATTTTGCTTGGGTTTGCTCGATGTTGATGGGTTTAGTAATTTAGGGATTCAAGTAGATGAATATCACTTTATATTAATTATTTCTCTCAAACTCCACCAACGAATTTAGAAGGTTAAATATTCTTTATAATAATAACCTTACTACTAATGCTACTAACCTTATGCAGGCTCCTCTTTATTTTACTCGGTCCGGCTACATTCTCGGCGGCTCCCTTAACGGTGCAGGCGGTAGCGGCGCCTACTGGTCTAGTGCGGTCAGTAATTCAGAGGGCGCTCGCGGCCTGGGCTTCGGTTCTGGCTATGTCCGTCCCGAGAACTACTACAGCCGATATTACGGTTTCAGCATCCGCTGTGTTCTGCGAGAGTCGCAGTTTATTTTATTTTTGATATTCCGTATCAAATAGCAAATATAATTACTCTATTATGGGAGGTTGATAAATTACTCTATCGTGGGGTTGATTTACAAGTTAGCGTGTGGTAGGATTAAATTAGAGTTTATTTAGATTGCTTCTTTGTGGGAGCAA
>JAZQXF010000013.1:0-1485 GCA_045632725.1 Candidatus Nanosyncoccus sp. | reverse complement strand
TGTAACGCATACCTTAAAACTCCGTTTTTAAATACTTATAATCACTTTTTAAAAAAACTTCAAAAAAAGAAAAAATTCTATTGACTTTTCAAAAAACTTCTGCTATAATGTAGAAGTCGCGAAAATTAGTAGCGGCAGCATCTTGGAGAGATGGCCGAGTTGGTCTAAGGCGCACGACTGGAAATCGTGTATACCCTAACCGGTATCATGGGTTCGAATCCCATTCTCTCCGCCAGTAAGAGCCTAAGTGGAGCACTGTGTGTTCAACTTAGGTTTTTCTGTTTTATGGGATTCGAAGGGGAAACGGCATAGAGCGGACTTCCGGTGGACGTCCACGACCGTGGAAGACCGAGCGCGCAGTTCGCGCGAGACCGAATCCCATCATCTCCACCAAAACCCACGTGTGCGAATCACACACTAACCACAAAGGCTCATAGCTCAGCAGGTTAGAGCGCGTGCCTGATAAGCACGGGGTCGGTGGTTCGAGTCCACTTGGGCCTACCAGTAGAACTAAGTAGAGTTCGAACGTTTAAATAAGCGTAAGCGTGCTTTTCTCGACTGAAAGGAGAGATAAGCTATTTAAATTCGAGTCCACTTGGGCCTACCAGTTACTATATAGTAACACAGGAGATAAACTACAAACCATTTTTATGGGGGTGTAGCTCAGCTGGGAGAGCACCTGCCCTGCAAGCAGGGGGTCATGGGTTCGAATCCCATCATCTCCACCAAGCTGTATTTATTACAGCTTAAAAAATGTTCATTGAAAACCGAATAAGAAAAGAAACGAAACAGATAGTTGTAATGTTAACTAGAAATAGTTGACTCGAGAAAGACTTGTTAGAAAATAATTTTTAAAAGGTCTTTCCGTACAATGTGGGAACAATTTCGTCAGCATTAAGTAGCAATACTTAAGGCGGACAAACATCAGTGAATTAAAACCAAAAGGTCTTTTAATTTACAACCCAAAACAATTATTTGCGAAGCTCAAGCAAAAAAAGCTGGATATTTTCCAAAATAGGAGAAAATAGCAAAGGCTGTTCAAGCGAAAAAGAGCGTAAGGTGAATGCCTTGGCACTGAGAGCCGAAGAAGGACGTGATTACCTGCGATAAGCTGCGGTTAGGTGGAAGTAACCTTTGACCCGCAGATTTCCGAATGGGGAAACCCCTATAGTGAAGAGCTATAGATCCTTAACTGAATACATAGGTTAAGGAAGGGAACCTCCCGAACTGAAACATCTAAGTAGGGAGAGGAAAAGAAATCAAACGAGATTCCGAAAGTAGTGGCGAGCGAAATTGGAAGAGGCTAAACCGAAGACAGAAATGCCTTCGGGGTATGGACAGACGTAAGTATGCGGAACTGTAGTCGAACGACATGGGAAGGTCGATCAGAGAGAGTGAGAATCTCGTAGACGAAACGGCGAAGCAGCGGTCTGGATCCGGAGTATCTACAGACACGTGTAATCTGTAGAGAAGGTAGGGGGCCCA
>JAZQXF010000012.1:0-2290 GCA_045632725.1 Candidatus Nanosyncoccus sp. | reverse complement strand
TGGCTATGACGGTATTCGCAACGGCTTTAAATATTTTAGCTAGAGCCGTTAAATATTTAGGTAAGTTAAAACCAGAAACCCTATACAAGGGACTTATTTCTATAGGAGTATTACTAGCAGAATTGTCATTCTTCATGAGTTCGATGGATAGTCAAAGTGGTGTGCGTAGCGCATCCTCTATATTAGTATTAGCAGGCGCATTGAATTTATTAGCTATAGCTGTTAATTTATTCGGAGAGATAGATACTGAAAATTTAGTAAAAGGTTTAGCTAGTATTGGTATAGTGTTATTCGAAATCGGTATATTCTCAGAAATGATGAAAGATAATAGCGGAATGCTAAAGACATCTGTAGCGTTAACAGTTATGGCCGGGGCGCTAATAGCATTAAGCGTAGCGGTCAAAATGTTTGGTTCTATGGAGTGGGAAACTATAGGAACTGGTATATTTGCAATCGCCGCGGCATTAGTGACATTAGATGTAGCAGTTACGACAATGCAAGATAGTCAAATGGTTAAAGTGGCGGTTGGTATAGCAGCATTAAGTGCATCGTTGTTAGTTCTTAATGTTGCCTTAACGGCGTTTGGTAGCATGACTTGGGAAGAGATAGCTAAAGGTTTAATCACAATGGCGGGCTCATTAACGATATTCGCTGTGGCCATGAAATACATGACAGAAGGCTTAGCTGGTGCAGCTGCTATGTTAGTAATGTCAGCGGCAATGGCTATATTTGTGCCACAATTAATCGCACTTAGCCAACTTGACCCTACGGCATTAGCGATTGGTTTACTAGCTATCGGTGGAGCATTAGCGGTAATAGGTGTGGCAGCAACAACTTTAGCACCAGCAATACCAGCGATATTAGGTTTAGCAGGCGCTATAGCGTTATTTGGAGTTGGTGCGGCTTTAGCTGGAGCAGGATTAGCATTGGTTGGTACAGGGTTAGCTGCAATAGTAGCGGCTTTATCTACTGGTGGACTATTGATGATTGAAATACTTCGTCAAGCTATAAATCTATTACCACAATTCGGTAAGAAACTAGGAGAGGGTATCGTTAATATGGCCGAAGCCGTGACTCTTGGGATACCAAAAATAGTGGAAGCTGTAAGTACAACAATAACTGAAGTATTAGATACCATAACAAATCATACGCCTAAAATAGCCGAATCGGTTGTTAATCTTTTAGTTACAATAGCACAAACTCTAGTCGACTCAGCCGATACATTGACTACAGCAGCGGTTCAAATAATTATAAAAATAGCGGATGCTTTATACCGTAACATGGAAACACTAGTTCAAGCAGCGATAACTTTAGCAGTGAAATTCATGAATAGTTTAGCGGATGGACTTAGAAAGAATATACCAGCTATTGAAGATGCTGTGAAAAATTTAGGCAGTGCTATAGTAGAAACCCTATACGCTATATTACCTGATTGGTTGAAAGCTGGTATAGAATGGGTAGGCGACTTAATTGATGGCATGGGTCAAAAAGAAGGCGATACCGAAACGCAAGGTGGTAAAATAGCAGATGCCGCTAAAAACGGTTTAGAGAAAAACGATGACGAATTCAAACCAATAGGTCAAGGGTTCGTCGATAAAGTAATAGCTGGTATAAGCGGTAAAAACGGAGAAGCCAATACGGCTGGTGGTAAAGCAGCAGACGCTGCTAGAAATGGGCTAGAGTCAAAAGAAGGCGAATTTAAGCCTGTCGGTTCAGGTTTAATACAAAAAATGGTAGACGGTATAAGAGGTCAAAATGGAGCAGCAAACAGCGCAGGCGGCAAAGCAGCAGACGCAGCTAGAAATGGAGTTAATAGCAAATCCGGTCAATTCCAACCTTTAGGTTCTGGATTTATTAATAACATGATAAGCGGTATCAGAGGTATGTTTGGTGGAGCGAGAACAGCTGGTACAGGTGCAGCAAATTCAGCTAAATCCGGGGCTCAAAGTGGTTCATCTGGATTCTCGAGTATAGGTCGTAGCATGGTGCAAGGTCTGATTTCTGGTATGGGTGGTTTAGCAGGAAGTTTATATGAGAAAGCTAGAAGTATAGCCAGATCTGCATATGAAGCAGCTAAAAACGCATTAGACATAAACTCGCCTTCTAAGTTATTCATGGGATTAGGTGCTGGCACAATCGAAGGATTCGTTAAAGGTATATCTGATAATATGTCAGACGTTGTGAAAACATCTGAAGGTATATCAAATTCGGCTTATAAAGCAGTTTCTAGAACTATAGGAGCTGTAACAGAAGCTATGAATACTAATGTAGACATGAACCCAACTATAAC
>JAZQXF010000011.1:0-1519 GCA_045632725.1 Candidatus Nanosyncoccus sp. | reverse complement strand
GGAAATACCAAACGATGGTAGGCTTGTCCAGTAGTGCGAACCGGCAGGTTTTGTGCGCAGGTGTTCGTACCAACCGGCTCTTAGCTTGCGGAGGATCACATTCCGCTTCTTTCGGATGTTCCGGGTGGATTGCCCCATCAGCTTGGCAACCTCCTGGGATTGCAGCAGCTGAATAGCAGAGTAGTAGAAGTTCTCCTTGTGGTCTTCTTTCAGTGAGTAGATCAAAGAGGATAGAACCGCATCTGCTAACAGATCGTGCATCTCATAGGGGCAGTTGGCAAGCCAATCCAAATAGTTACCACTGCGCATTTGCTGCGCCACCGGTGTGCCTAACCACTCCGGGAAGATATGGGGGTTCTTCGCAATGCCTACATCCAGCGGCACATCACCGCGGAGGACTTCATGGTATCGCTCTTTGCGTTCCCGGTTGGAATCCCGGCGATCCCAGTGATACTGTACTGCTGCGAAATCTTCCTCTGTCCGGGCGGCTTCCTCCAAACGCAGCAGTGCCTCTTCTTTTATCTGTCGCTTCAGCCGCTTCTTTTTTGGAGAGAGATCTGCATCCGGATCGGGCGCTGCTTCGTCTTTTTCAATTTGCAGTTCCACTTGGTTCAGCCGTTCTTTCCAAAGCTGATACCGCTGCCGTTTGGCTGCGCTTTGGTCGAAATGGTCCAGCTGAGCCTCGTCCACATCGTAGTGGGGGTCATTCAAATAGTTCACAGATCTCACCTCCTATATATTTTCTGACTTTCACATTTGTGGGTGACTTATAGGGCGCATTCCCTTTTATAATTGAAATTGATTTTCAATATCGCTCTGAATATAATAGAATTAGACAGTTCGCAAAACTTGAATATGTCGAACAGATGTTATGTGGGAATTTGCACGTTTATTTGGTACAATAATGTTAGGAAAATTTGAATTTGAATTTGAACATTTATCTTTTATCGGCATCTTGCTTTCTTTTGCTTCTCGTAATCAACACTTTTTTTATTTGTGTTGTTGATTTTCTCGCATTTTATTTGTTAAAATATGCTGACATAAGGTTAATTGGTTAATTGAATATTTAATTTTATCATTTTAGTTACATTTAATGAATCATTGGAGAACCAATATGTATAAATCAAGAAATTCATTTTCGTCTTCTTTAATGGTTGAAGCATTACTTTTATTATTAGAAAAGAAAGAATACAACTCCATTACAGTAAAAGAAATCTGTGAAAAGGCCGGTGTAAATAGAAGTACATTTTATATGCATTATGATACCAAGGATGATTTGTTAGTAGAATCGATGGAGTATATAAATGCAAGATTATTATCCGATTCTAATTATGGTGCTGTTATTCCGCGTACAAATGACGAGAAGAACTTTAATTTGGATGAAATACATTTAGTTCCATATTTGAATACAATAAAAGAACTTAAAAAAATATACCGAGTACTTCCACACAAACCACATATATTTAAAAATTCAAAAATAAATAAAGAATTATACCGAAATTTATGTGATAAATTATTG
>JAZQXF010000010.1:0-3453 GCA_045632725.1 Candidatus Nanosyncoccus sp. | reverse complement strand
GAGACTTGCGTACTGGGTAGTGTCCCAATAGGAGCGCCACGCGCTAGAGTTCCATTTTCCCAGTTCGTCATTTCTAAATGCTTGTATCTGTCTGTCCGCGTCCTCTGGAGTTGCTCCGCTCGTTACAGAAGTAGTCGAGAGGTTAGGGGTAACGCCAGATAGTGCCAGATAGCCACTAGCGGGAGTAAATTGAAAAAGTCCATATCCCCTACTAGTTCCGAAAGTGTCCCCTTGCCAACGCCACGGATTTAGCCCCGACTCCGCTTGCACGTTTCCGAGCATACCCGCAATAGACTCTGTCGTCCATGTGCTAAAAGCACTACGAAAAGCGTTTATATTAGCTATACCAGATGCAGAATAAGGGTCATAACCACCCGACGGCTTTGCGTTCCATGCCATATAATCACCCCCAGACGCACGAAAAGAGTACGATACAAAAGACGGCAATAAACCATATTATGGAAATTACTACGGCTAGTTTATTATCAATCCTATTCATAGAAAAATCCCCCTTGCATATACTCAATTATTGCTCTCTTTTCTGCGCTAGTTCCTACACTGTCGAGGTCTACGTTATCGCACTGGATATAGCCAGATAGTTGACTTATTACCATTACGTCGCATAGTGGTCTACCGAGCTGAGCTTTATCCTCTGGAGTTAAGAGTTGTCTCTTAATGATTAACTTCGGTGGATAAGTAAATGCGAGCTTTGAGCCATTTGAGCCGCTAGAGTTAAGCTGTGGCATAAGAGCGCTAATCCCACTCGCAATCCCCGCCATAAATCCGAGCGGATTTCCCGCAACAAGCGAAAAAGAAGCTCCCGCAGTAGCGCCGACACTCTCGATAATTCCTTGCGTAATCTGAGAGATTTTACAATCAACGCCTATTTCGCCGTACTGGGTATAAAATGACTTTGGGTTGCTACTTCCGCAATAAAGTGTCATTCGTCCGAGTCCAGTGATAACGTCAACAGATACGTTTAAAGTGATAGTATTATGTGATACAAATAAACTAGCATCTATCGGTATCTGTCCGAAGCCGTAGCACTGCATTGTAAGCTGTGTATATGGCGAGCCATTTAGATATAGTCCTCTTGCTGACTGTGAGTGACTCGGTATTGTCTGAGATTGAGAAAACGGACAAACACAGTCGTTTGCGCTGACTGTCGGAGCTGTTATCCCAGTACCCCAGTAACCGAACTTTATCTCGCCAGAGCCCAGATTAATCAAACCAGAATGTACTATATCAAACGGATACCACTTAATCGTGTCGATAAACTGCATGGGATTGACAAGTTCTTTTTGGAGCTCAACAGATATATCTGCGGCGTTTAGCCAAGTGCCGTCAAATAAAATCCCTAAGAGCCTCGCCATTGTCACATAATTAAGTACATAATAGGTAACGCCCGCACTCTCAACGCCTACGCCGTTAGATATACCTACGACAAAACAACCAGTATCAGTTATCGAAGTATGAAGCGTATTAAATTCAATTTCGCTTAGCTCCGTATCTCCAAGTGTCGGATATTTTGTGTCGATAACTCTCAAATTATAAGAGCTGTCAGCTCTTACGACATATTGAGAACTATTCCCTATTGTTGTTTTATAGGTCGCCAGAACGTCAAGTGAGCACATATACTCAGCTTGCGTATTACTTAAAATAACAATATCGTCGACGTAGTAGTATCTATTTCCCCATGCGATATAGTTCCAAGCGGTATTAAATCCAGTTATTATAAAACTTGGACGTATAACGCTTGTCGGGTGTTTTAATAATACGTCAATAGTCTGCCCGCCAGTTGGTTGCTTAGTGGAGTTGATTTTCTTACTAAAACCAGTATAAGCAGTAATTTGAATAGACATATTGCTACCTCACAAATAAAGGGCTCAGAGCTTAGAGCTCCAAGCCCTCGGGTTGTCTTATGACTTGTCGACAGTATCAGCGTAGAGGATAACGCCGTTTTCTGTGAAGTCGTTCCATGTGGTCTGGGTAAAGTGATAAAAGATATTGTAGTAACCGCCCGCCGCATTAAATGGACTAGAAGCCGTCCAAGTGCTACGTCTTGTAGTTCCGAGAGCCTCTTCGTCAAACAATACGCCGATAAGATTTGAAACTGTCACAGCTTCCTGCGCGTCTGTAACTTCGCCAGTAGTTGGGTCGAAGTAGCTTGGAGTTGCCTTAACTGTATAAGGGTCGTTCAAGTTCTGCCAGAATGTGACTTTTTCAAAGTCAATCATTTTGAGCTTGTCTGGATTGAATACAGTTGCGAGCACTTCACTGGCTGTCTTATTAATAACAGTCCCGCTCATGTAAGCTCTGAGGAAATTAGCGGGAGTATGTCTCGGAATTGGTTTACCAGTTAAGTTTACATGGTAGTTATAGCTTCTCTCAGCCATAAAGTCAGTGAGGTCGTTTACAAAGGAATAGAGCCAACGTATAAATGCGGGATAGTTCTCCTGATTATACATTGTGCTTGGAGAAAGCTCTGTACCAGTCTGGTCGTAATATGCTTGTAATACGTTGATACAGTTATCCTCGAGTGCAAATTTACCAGTAATGAAGTTAGCGAGCACGCCCCTTGCTTCGCCCTCTGCAATCTGAGTGAGCTTGTCAGCCATATTCTGCATAACGCCCGCCATAAAGCGTCCGAACTCTGCGGGGTCTCTCATAGCTGAGTCTAACTGGTCTCTAAAGATAGTGATATGGTCTTGATACTGTGTAGCTCCGTAGAAGTTTGTCTGGAGTACCTTTGGCTTTTTAACTTTGTACTGGTCAATGCTCTGTCCGTCTACGAGAGCAAGTCTCTGGTCTGCGGCGTCGAGGTCGCTGTCCAGATAGTTGATTTTTCTTGTAATCGCGCCCCACTTTGACTCGTCTACGTTGATAGACCTAAATTTCATTGAGTAAGGTCTTATTGAATAGATAGACTTGTCAAGCACCTGAGTTATAGCTGAGATAATAGGGTCATATCCGAGCTGAAGAAGCGTTGTCGCAACAGTTGTAAATGTGCCAGTGTCTACGACTTGGATAGTTGAGTCCTTGCCAGTGGCTTCTTCATACATGTCCATAAGAAAAGCCGCCGACTGTTCAAAAGTAAGTGAATTAACACTCATTTCATTTTCCCCTTTCGTTTTATTGTAGGTTGATAGAAGCAAAAAGAATAAAGTTATCAAAATGATTAGAGCGAGTATGATAGCTAGTATAAAGCTATGCCATAGCTCTATCGGCTTTCGCAGTCCTCCTATCGCCCCCTTTACATATTTTCTATAAAACCCTTAATGACTTCGTCCGCCGACTTCGGAGCGTTTTCATTCTTGGATTTTCTAGCGGTTTTCTGGTTATTCTCTTGCATGGCTTTGACTGTCTCAGTAAGAGAATTAACTGTATCAGTTAATGTTTTAAGAGTTTCCGATACGTTGTCTTTAGTATCTGGCTCTGGGTCTGCATTTTCAG
>JAZQXF010000009.1:0-1284 GCA_045632725.1 Candidatus Nanosyncoccus sp. | reverse complement strand
TAACCACAAAGGCTCATAGCTCAGCAGGTTAGAGCGCGTGCCTGATAAGCACGAGGTCGGTGGTTCGAGTCCACTTGGGCCTACCAGAAATTTTCATAAGCAAAAGCGAATGAAAATTTCACTTATTACTTCTTCACTCTTAACTATTCACTTTTGCATATGAAAATAGGTAAGAAGTAACAGTGAAAAGAGAAGAGGTAAAAAACGGAGAATAACTACCAACCATATTTATGGGGGTGTAGCTCAGCTGGGAGAGCACCTGCCCTGCAAGCAGGGGGTCATGGGTTCGAATCCCATCATCTCCACCAACACTATATAAAAACATTATAGTGTAAAGTTTCTTTGGTTACTTTCTTTTCAAAGAAAGTGACACAAAAAATGCTCATTGAAAACCGAATAAAGAAAAGAAACGAAACAGATAGTTGTATATTGAGAAAAACTTGTTAGAATAAAATTTTAAAGGTTTTTCCGTACAAGTATTGGGTAACAATTTCGTCAGGAGTAGATAAGAGATTATCTACGACGGACAAGAAAAAACAAGTGTGAATTAAAGGTCTTTTAATTTACAACCCAAAAAACAATTATTTGCGAAGCTCAAGCAAAAAAAAGCTGAATATTCCCAAAACTCGAAAGAGAAAAGGAGAATAGCAAACGGCTGTTCAAGCGAAAAAGAGCGTAAGGTGAATGCCTTGGCACTGAGAGCCGATGAAGGACGTGATTACCTGCGATAAGCCGCGGTTAGATGGAAATAATCTTAGACCCGCGGATTTCCGAATGGGGCAACCCCTATAGTGAAGAACTATAGATCCTTAACTGAATACATAGGTTAAGGAAGGGAACCTCCCGAACTGAAACATCTAAGTAGGGAGAGGAAAAGAAATCAAACGAGATTCCGAGAGTAGTGGCGAGCGAAATCGGAGGAGGCCAAACCACAGTCAGAAATGAGTGTGGGGTAAGGACAAACACAACGTACAACGAACCGTAGCCGAACGATATGGGAAGGTCGATCGAAGAGGGTGAGAATCCCGTAGGCGAAACGGTGAATTGACAGTTTGTATCCAGAGTATCTAGAGACACGAGTAATCTCTAGAGAATAAGGGGGGCCCACCCTCCAAGCCTAAATACTAATCAGTGACCGATAGAGAAGCAGTACTGTGAAGGAAAGGTGAAAAGAACCCCTGGCGGGGAGTGAAACAGAACCTGAAACCTTATGTTTACAAGCACACAAAGCACCTTGAGTGCGATGTGGTACTTTTTGTAGAACGGTCCGGCGAGTTTATGTAT
>JAZQXF010000008.1:0-4052 GCA_045632725.1 Candidatus Nanosyncoccus sp. | reverse complement strand
TCTTCTAACTGTTCCCAGACTTTCTGCTCTTCATCACTGAAGACGTAGTTCTCTGGACGAGTACGAGGAACGACATTGAAAGTTGCGCTATGCTTAGTCTGGTTAGCATCATAGCCATATACCTTGATATCCCAGTTATCCTGCAAGATAATGTTAGGCACATCAGCCAGATACACGCCATTCACTTCATAGACGTAACGGATTAAAGAGCACTCACCAGTGCGATTGCAGAAATGGACTTGCGAAATAGACTTATCTTCTACAATCAATTTGCAGTTTAAGTCCCATTGGTAGAATTCAGTTCTACCATCATAAATCTTAAACAAGTCTTTCAACCTCCAATCTTAGAGACTCAGAGCAGCCTTGCTCAAAGTCTTCATTTTTGTATTGGTATAGATATCGGAATACCCATACCTGCAAGCATCTATAGCGTGACTGAATTCATGCGTTGTGTCTTCAGTCCATTCGCCAGTTTGCTTGCTACGTATATATGAAAAATTCTCTAATTCGTTTATAAAGTTTTGACACGATGGCTTAACAATAATTAAGTGATCTTGTAAGAACATAAGCCCTGCTTTAACAGAACCAGCGCCCTTAGCACAAGCCTCAGTCCGCAGTCCTTCTTGCTTAAAGTAAGCAATAGAGCGAGCTTCCGCAGAATCCACAAATACTTTTGTCTTTTGGAGATTCATATCTCTAATAGCTTGAGCTAAATCACTCAACTGGCAGCCACTCTTATAGAATTCATTGAATACATAGATAATTTTGTTTTCTCTGTCGTAAAGCGTATCAATAATAGCAGATGGATCAACCCAACCAACGTCCATTCCGCATCTATGCTCTAATCCAGAAGCAGCCAAAGCTAATTCATCAAAGTCTTGCGGCTTCCAGTTTGTTATAACCAGTCCCTCTGCATCAACGCCCCACTCACCATCGCAGAAGATGCGCGCTTTCGCAGGATTGCGCTTATACATTTCCATTAACGCTTCGACATATTCCTTATTCAGAAAGATATTGTCTCTAAACGTAGAATGAATAAACACAGAGTTTTCTGGAGGCTCTAACACAGTGAATTTATACAAATATGAGTTCTTACTAATCGGGTTCCAAGAGAGCCAAATCTGTTGGTTTGCGGCCTGGCCTCTCATACGGAGATTCAACTGCTCAATCAAATTCTGCGGCACTTCATACGCCTCCTCTACCCATACACCAGATATATTAGCTAGTGATAAGAGCTTCGTTTCTTCATCGAGGCCTAACAGAATTATTTGACTGCCGTTAGGAAAAGTAAAACTCATATCAGTTTCTTTAATCTTTACATATTGTGTTAACTGCCACTTAGCTAGGACTTCTTTAAATAAAGCAAAAACAGAATTCCTCAATGTTGTTCCGTATCTTCTACAAACAACAAATCGAATCTGCTCGCTGCAGCAACGAATGATAATTCGCTGCGTTAAAAAATAACTCTTACCAGAACCAGCCGAACCGCACCAGAACTCCCAACGATGAGAATAATCCCGAATATAAGGGTAGAACTTAGGAATGAATAAGTTCTTTTTCAGATTCAACTGAATCATTACAAATCTCCACGATATGTTGGCATAATTGCTCTGGAATGCGTGATCTATCTACTTTATTCTTTAAACCTTGCGTTCCTGTCTTACTGCCTCTTGGAGCAGCTTCATGGCATGGAGCCCCAGGCTTGCAAGGTGGTTTGAATCCAGGAGCAGGATGATTAGTCCAGATATCAGTAGGCTTCTATCTAATGTCCCCATACTAACAATAAGTAATGGTATGTCTGGGCAAGTCCTTAACAAATCCCATCTTGCGCATACCGCCTCTTGGATTCTCAATAAAGTAGTATTTAGGCTGCAGCTCATTCACGATCACATTAATGATATGAGTGTTAACCTCATCACAGAATTTAGCGTAATCGCTAACTGGTTCTAATTCTTCTGTCTTTTCGTTTTTCTTTCTGTGGTATCTAATACCAGCAATGCTATAAGAAGTGCAGTCTGGGCTGGCCCATACTACATCTGGAACGCCACCGCATAAATTAATAATATCTTCTGCGGTTAGGCTGCCTATATCCACACATAGGCTAGGTTCAAAGCTCTTTTCCCAGTCCACCGTATAGACTTCCCATCCAGCAGCAGCGAAAGCGCTGGAAACTGATTTAGTACCACAAAATAAATCTAACATTTTCGGCATAAAATCATTCCTCGATATTAATCGTAATATTATTATTTACGTCAGCTTCAATCTTTTGGCTAGGATTATAGCCTTCATTCTGTAATACGAATTTAACCATGTCTGACTTGCCTTCATTACACAACCTAAGAGCAGCCTCTCTTGCGGCATCGACTGTAGCTAGCCATCTTTCGTCGTTTAGTTGCTTCAGGCGCTCTTGGAAGTGTGCGAAATCATGCGAGGTACGCCACCGATAGAGGGTAGCCTGGTCAATCTCACAGGCCGCACAAATGTCTTTATATTTCATTCCTTTTCCAGAAGTCAGCAATTCTAATGCTAACATCTGCTTATCTGTTAATTCTTTAGCCAATCTAGCCACCTCCTTTACTAAACGTGAAAGTTTATCTATATAAAATAATGAAAAATACCCATTAAGAATTTAAAAACTTTTCTAAGTCCTGAGCATTAGTATCTTGCCCATATAAAAAATGAAATTCTCTATGACAATTGGAACACAAGCTAATACATTTCTATAGCTCTTCTTTAAGTCTGTCCCAACCATATTCTTTAGCGCAACGGCTTATGTCTTTTGCTTTTGTGGATGAATCAATGTGATGTAAATCAATTACACATTTTTTATCACAACCACATCTCACACAAGGAGTTTTATAATTTTCAATAAACTCCTATTTTTTACGTCGATATTCTTTATATGTTTCGTTCATACCCTACCCTGTATAGTATTAATTATACTAAAATTTTTTATCAAACTCAAACGCGCGTTCCCTTAATCTCATCCAGGAGCGCCAACATCTGGGCCGCATTTCCCTTGCTTAATCTGCGGACTGCCTGGTATAAACCAAAGCAAGTCCCCAGAAAGAATACTCCAACAGTCCCAACAATCTGTAATACAATCATTCTACGTACCTCCAGTGCAACTTCTCGCCAGTCTCAGGATGTTTGCCGCAACTCAACGCTCTGCCTTTTAAATGACAACATAAATTTGAAACCTAACTATTAATCGCAGCCGCTGCTGCTGTAACACTCTCAAACTCTTGCTCCAATTCCACACAATAAACTCTTTTTCTAAAGCTTCTCATGTGCGAATCTCTGCTATTATTCTCTTTTGCGTCAGTCCAATAGAGATTGGAATAGTGGTTGTTCTCTTTGTTATCATCATCATGGCCCACTTGCGGCAAGCCCTCTGGATTCGGAATGAAGCCCAGCGCAACCAATCTACTTACTTTGGCATGTTTAGCATACTTGTCTCCTGGCAACCACAAATCCACACTTAAATAGCCTTTTTCATTAGGCCGCTACACCAAGAACATCTTCTTCGAGTTGCTCCATACTCTACCATCGTCATAAACTATATAGCGTCCTGCGTATTCCTCGTAACCTTGCAATTCTCCAATATCAATCTATCTCATTTTTGTGAATCTCCTTTTGTATTTTTGTAAGCTCTATAAGCAGCCAATAATTTTTCATATTCCTAATTAACTAGAATGAACTGCAATTCTAATTCATTCTTTTTTTCGATAGTTTCTACCAACTTTTCTAACAAAACTTGTTCCATAATAAATCTCCTTATCTTTTTCTTAGCGACTAATAATAAACCGCTGTAATTTGATAGTCTTCCAAAAGTAAACGAAGCTTTTTGGTAGGTTTATACCAGGCTTCCTCGTACTCTTCATACACTGGTAATATACCTCGTTCTTCTAGGTATATTTTCTTATATCTGCTTGTTATTTTAATTAATTTCATGGTATAATTACCTCGACTATTTTTTCTATATGCCAACAATTAGTATGTTTAGTTCATTTTTCTTTTCAGTGAAGAGTCTGCGGCCTGTGCAGGCTCTT
>JAZQXF010000007.1:0-1103 GCA_045632725.1 Candidatus Nanosyncoccus sp. | reverse complement strand
GGCTTATTGGTCAAAATTAGTACATAAAATCAGGGCAATCGATTGATTTTCTTATATTTGCACTATTTGCGTTAGAAATGGATAAAAAGTTTGCCCAAAATGTGGGCATCGCACCCTCGTCAGACATGGCTACAACGGGGGTAAACAGCGATATTTTTGCACTAACTGCCATCGCCATTCCGTACTACCAATAGCTCGCCGTAGCACCTCGCCCAAGAGTCTTTACGAGGAGTACGTAAAGGGCAAGCAAACTCTATCCGAAATAGCCGAGCGACACGGCTTATCCGTGAGTACTGTGCAGCGCAGAATGCGCCAAGTTCGCACCACTCGCATCGTATCAAAATACAAAGAGGTAGTAATTCTTATGGATGCCACCTATTGGGGTAAGAGCTTTGGTGTTCTACTTATTGTCGATGCCTATCGCAAGCGACTCCTGTGGCGCAAGTTTCTCGATAAAAAGGAAACAATTGCCGACTATTTAGACGGCATCGAGTGGCTGCGTGAGCATAAATTCAAAATACTCGGCATTGTGTGCGATGGTCTATGGGGATTACCTCAGGCTCTAGCACGGTATAAGGTGCAATATTGTCAGTTTCACCAAGTTAAGACCGTAGATGAGTATCTTACGAAGAATCCTCTAACCGATGCTGGCAAGGAATTACAAAAGATTGCACACCTATTATGCCATACTGATAAGGAGTCTTTTATTGGTATGTTAGAGATGTGGTATGAGAAATGGGGCGAGTGGCTTAAACACAGAACTCTTGATAGGAAGACTGGCAAGAAATCATACACGCATCAGCGAGTGAGGAGTGCTTATTTCTCAATAAAGAGGCATATGAAATGGCTCTGGACTTGGTACGATTATCCTGATACGCCAATACCAAATACAAACAACATTCTCGAAGCAATCAATACGGATCTCAAAACTAAATTGAGGGTACATAATGGAATGTCAAAGAGATATCGAAGACTCTTTATAGATGAGTATTTCAGGCTCAAATGGAAATGATAAATGCGGGCAAATACCCGCATTTATGTACTATTTTTGACCAATAAACAAAAATTGCCCTGATTTTATGTACTATTTTGACCAATAAGCC
>JAZQXF010000006.1:0-2604 GCA_045632725.1 Candidatus Nanosyncoccus sp. | reverse complement strand
TCTCTTTGCCTGCAAAAGTATACCTCAGAACTCGCAAGGCATTAGAATAGGATAGTCTTTCTTAGGTATAGCATTCGGGGTGGTCAATACACCAGTCCACAACCATGCATAACCGAATAAAGTAGTCTTCTCGCCCCTCACCATATAAAGAAATTATTAAGCCAACCACAAGTCAACACTCATTTGCTGCTTTCAATTTGGCCGTCGTTCAGTTATAATAAAGATATGGAATTAACAGCCAGAGAACTTCCAAAAATACTAGAATATTACAAAGTAGATAAGCTAGGTCTCGTTTTTGACGGCTTCGAACCAGTGAACCCAGACAAACTGTTATATTATTGGCACGACCCCAAAACCGGAGAACTCTACGTAGCACTCCTAGCCGATTTTATTATCGAGTTTATCGATAATAGCGAACCCGGTAACATCGTCGAGAATTATTGGCCTGAACATGAATGTAATTGGCAGGTTGAACACTGGTTTTGTTCCGGCGATGATACGAACAATTTTGACGACTATGATAAATGGTTCTACTGGCCGGAATGTGGTGATAAGTGCGCCTTTGCTAAACTAAAAGCTAACGTTTCGGAGATTGAAAACCGCAAGTTAGAACGGAAAGTCCCTGATATCGACGAGGCAGAGATGAATTCGCGTAAAGTTGAGCGACAAAAACTCACGATAATCGATTGCCAAGCACATAGCTAGCACCGTTATCGCGATGACTAGCTAGAATCTTTAGTTTCACAAGCCACTTAGCCAATCATCCAGCTTTTTAATTTCCTCTTCTGTCCGCGCCATGGATCCAGTCATATTAAACCCATCGCCTTTCAAAATCGCACTCGGCATGAGAGATTTCAAAGTTTCATAAGTCTCAGCATTACCAGATCCTTCATGCGTATTAAACGGAACTACTGTCTTACCCGAAAAATCATGTTTTTCAATAAAACTATAGACCATCATCGGCAAATCTTCCCACCAAATTGGATAGCCAAAGAAATTGTATCATAGCCAGCGATATCTACATCTTCAACATACTCTGGATGCGCGCCAACCTTTTGCTCATCAGCCGCACGCTTTATCACCTCCTGATAGCTCAAAGGATATTTGTCCTTAGGCTCAATCTTAAATTCATCGGCACCAGTTTTAGCTATAATCTCTTTAGCCAGAAGCTCCGTATTACCAACTTCTACGGTGCCGACATTATAATTTTCCCCCGCATGTGAAAAATAAATAACTAAAATTTTATCCATATAATTATCATATCATCAACATTACATATTCCCACCATCACCACAAAACGCAACCTCTATTTATCTGTCAGTAAATAACTCTTTCTAATCAACTCAAATACCATCCCATCCGAAATCCCATCATCCAAAACAACCGTAATCCAATTATTTTTATTCATATGGTAAGCTGGAAAAACATGGTCGTTTGTCTCGGCAAAATCATAAGTCTGATTTTTATCGAACTTGAGATTAACAATGTCGATTGCTTTATCTTCTTTTAGCCCCAGACTCTTGCTGGATATAGTTGCTACTAATGCAAACCATTTCTTGTTATTGTCATGGCGGAAAACTGCGTAACCTGGATAGCGATCTGGCCATAAGAATTCTGGATTCGCTTCATATTCAGATTTAATATGTTTCACTACTATATTCGCTTGTCTTTTCTCGCTCATTTTTATTTCACGTCAATACTTATTGAGATATTTCCATCATCTAGGCTTGGCAAATTGTTAATATGCCCAATTTTTGAGTAGCTATAGCTTGTATCGAATGATTCATAGAAGATTACGAGACAGTTATTACCAAACAGCATTACGTCACCGGCTTTGATATGTTTCGGGCTATAAGTATTGGTCGGTAGAGAATTGTCTAAATATGCGTACTTCTCATTTTTGTTCAGATCGTTCATTGTGATATCTAGAGGCAATAGTTTAACTAAGGCGGAAGCAGTTGAGTTTTCCTCTAAGTTTATCTCGAGTTTTTTGCTATTAAGGCTTGCGTAGATTTTGGCCATTTTATTCTCCTTTTCATTGTTGTTAGTGATTGAAGTCTCTTGGTCTAATTCAGGATCTATATTTGGACTTTTATTATTCATTAGGATTGTCGTGATGATTGCTGAGACTACTACGACAACAAGTATGGGTATGGAAATCTTGAGACCTTTATCTATTTTAGTGTTAACCATGCTATATTTTCTTCCATCTTTTCAAAGTTGGAAAAACCTTAGTGCAATACCCTTTCATTTGCTCATTGGTCATACCAGCCTGTTCGCCAAACTTCGAGCACATTTCGATATATTCTTCCATGGAAACCTTATCTACGAATTCACCATCTTTATAACACCACTTACAGTAGTCTTTATTGATACTGCCATCTTTTTCAGTAGAGTACATATCTTCTGAAGTTAGCGGCATTGCACAGCTTTGGCAAATAGTTTGTTCCATAAAAGATCCTTTGTTTACTTACTATAATTATACCATTGACATTGTATTTCTTTTATTTTCTTCATTGTCACTGTTTTAAGCCTCTACGGTTCCAATTAAGCCATATATTCTTAAAAGTTCGAATGGAGTGCGAAGCACGACATCCCCATGGA
>JAZQXF010000005.1:0-1161 GCA_045632725.1 Candidatus Nanosyncoccus sp. | reverse complement strand
CCCTATTAAGACTTGCTTTCGCTTCGGCTCCGTCTCTTCAACTTAACCTTGCATGCAACATTAACTCGCCGGTTCATTCTGCAAAAGGCACGCCATCACCCTTTAACGGGCTTTGACTTTTTGTAAGCACATGGTTTCAGTTTTCTATTTCACTCCCCTCCCGGGGTTCTTTTCACCTTTCCCTCTCGGTACTTGTTCACTATCGGTCACTAGAGAGTATTTAGCCTTACGGGATGGTCCCCGTGGATTCAGACAGGATTACACGTGTCCCGACCTACTCAGGATACTTCAGAGAGATTGTTGCATTTCGCTGACAGGACTTTCACCTTCTTTGGTTTAGCTTTCCATCTAATTTAGCTATGCATCAATTTTTTTACTCTCATATAGAAGTCCTACAACCCCAAATCCGAAGATTTGGTTTGGGCTGTTCCCTCTTCGCTCGCCACTACTAAGGGAATCGATTTTTCTTTCTCTTCCTCCGGTTACTAAGATGTTTCAGTTCGCCGGGTTTCTCTCTCTGTTGCTATGTATTCACAACAGGATAACAGTCAATTACTACTGCTGGGTTTCCCCATTCGGAAATCTCTGGATCAAAGCGTACTTACTGCTCCCCAAAGCATATCGTTGTTTGTCACGTCCTTCATCAGCTTCTAGTGCCAAGGCATCCGCCATGCGCCCTTATTAATTTAACCACCATTAATCGATATTTCTATCCTAATTTGATGAGATTTTATTACTATACACTTAATAAATATAGTAACTGTTATATTAAATGCTCGTTTGATTTAATATAACCACAATATCTAGTTTTCAAAGAACTATTTCTGAGAAATCTTATGATCTCTCAAAACCAAGCAAAACTTATTTCGAATAGCTTCTATTTTTTTCTCTTAGAATTACTCCTTAGAAAGGAGGTGATCCATCCCCACGTTCCCGTAGGGATACCTTGTTACGACTTCACCCCAGTCACCGGTCCTACCTTAATTGGCCCCCTCCTAATAAATCAGGTTAGGCTACCACCTTCGGGTATTACCGACTCCCATGGCGTGACGGGCGGTGTGTACAACACCCGGGAACGTATTCACCCCGACATTCTGATTCGGGATTACTAGCGATTCCAACTTCATGGAGTCGAGTTGCAGACTCCAATCCGGACTGGGA
>JAZQXF010000004.1:0-18518 GCA_045632725.1 Candidatus Nanosyncoccus sp. | reverse complement strand
CTAAATTACTAAACCCATCAACATCGAGCAAACCCAAGTAAAATTCGAGGAGACTAGTCAGGTCGAGCACCGGAAAGTACCGGGAGAAGACCTGATTAGTCGACAAGAATTTTACCTGGTGTGCAGCGAGCAGTTGATGGGGTTAGTGATTTAGGGTACACCATACAGAAGTTGCTATCTACTTTTTGGGTCTAGACTACAGAGTGGTGTCTACTAATTGGGGTGCAGTTCGATATATATTCTTCCCTCCACCAACGAATTCAGAAGGTTAAATATTCTTTATAATAATAACCTTACTACTAATGCTACTAACCTTATGCAGGCTCCCCTTTATTTGGCTCGGCCTGGCTATATTAATGATGGCTTCCTTAACCGCGCAGGCGGCGGCGGCTACTACTGGTCTAGTACGGTCTATAATTCAGAGTACGCTCGCTACCTGGGCTTCAGTTCTAGCTATGTCAATCCCGAGAACAGCAACTACCGGTACGTCGGATTCAGCGTCCGCTGTGTTCTGCGAGAGTCTCTGGTGATGTTATTCTCCGATTACCATAATGAGATAAAACAATTAAGAAAATAATAGGAAGCAATAAAAAACCTCTTTAGGGAGAGCAGAGCCTCTAGCGGGAGAGACAACGTACAGACCTTCCGCTGCCACGGTAGTTGCGATTCGCTGGGTACAGACCAGTGGAACTGAAGTACAGGCTGTACGCGCTGGAGGGGGAATAGACCGTACTAGACCAGTAGTACCCGTAAGCTCCAAAGTCGTACAGGGTAGTGCCATTCAGGTAGCCCGAACGAATAAAGTAAAGAGGAGTAGTATTCATAATGGTAGTAAAGGCATCAGGAGCATAACCAACATTCTGACCATTTTCATGCTACCAATAAAAAATGCCCCCATATAGGGGGCGGGGAGGGTCATTCATCGTTATCACAAAACAGATGGAATGTGATGCCATCAATGACATCCAGTCCAAAAAAATCCCTTAGGTCGGTCACATTCAGTGTGCCGGCCATCAATGAGAACAAAGTCTCATCCGAGATCATATCCATTTCATAAATGGATTTAATGATACATGGGCTATACCTAGTATCAATAACGTTGACAGTATTAATGATGGAACAGGCTAAGGCAATTAGCTCATCTTCACTCATCATATTGATGGCTGTTGATGTTGCCTGGTCGTACGCTGCCCCATTCGTTATGTCATAGATGACCTCAATGGCGCTGTCCGACATATCTTCGGAATAGCTGTTGGCAGCACATAAAAACATCCTCAAGAATAGGAATATGTCTACGGCGCAGCCCAGCTTTTCTATCAGCATGTAGGCCATGTCGATTGCGACATCTTCTTGCAAAGCTGCTGTCATCAACGCTGTGCTGGCGACCGTTTTGCCGGTCTGACTCAAGTATCCCCTCCCTGATGCCTGAGCTCCATCGAGTATTGCGGTAACACTTTCCGTGTCGCCGTTTTCCACTCCGATGACAACTCTATCGATAATACTTTCGTTATACATCGTTTCGACCTCCTCAAAATAAAGATTCAAGGCCCCAAAAGGCGCCTCTGCTTTAATTTTATCATATTTTTCATAAATAGTCAATGAGCCCGGCATTAACTGCACCTTGTTTTTAAATATTAGATATGGTAGAATTTCCGCAGTAGAGCCAGGTTTCTATGTCCTTTTAGTGTTGGGAACGATTTTTATTAAGGAGGGGTTAGCGTGAAAATTGAGGTAGATGAGAAGGTGTATATCCAGAAGTTCGATGTAGCAGGCATTTTGCACGGAATCACTAGCTTTCCTGGGAGCTTTATGGATGAGCTTTTTGGCGGAGATGAGGAAGAAGCCTTCTTCATGAACGGAACAACCGGAGATGCTTGTCAGTTTGCTTATGTTTTCGAACATCCGGAGAATGTTGGCTGGATACTGGAGCAAGACTGGATACTCGATTACAATGAATATGCCGAAATGTCAATTGAGGAGTTAAGGGATTTGAGCTGTAGTTTGATTGATGAATATCAGAGTGATATCGACATGTTTAATGCTCAAAATCTTGACTACCGCAAAAGAAAATATCGGGAGATGAAAGACAGAAGTGAGAAATGTAGACACAAAATTACATCACTTAATCTCCTGATCGGCGAACGCGAAGGTAAAATTAATTTCAAATTCCCGAAAAATGCAAAGGTAAAAGTACCGCGTAAGCTAAGGAAGCGAGGCTTCTTCGGCTGGCTGTTTGGCCGCAATGATTAATGGCGGTACAGTGCCAAAGCTAAGCGCCCAGGAATGGGCGCTTTTTTATATATAACTTAACGAATATTATTTTTTCAAAGCTTTTTTATTGTATTTTGACTTACCAAAGCCAAGGATAAGCCAGAAGATGTTTGGCAAGAAGAAGATACCAATAGTATAACCCAAGCCATGACCAAAGACCTTCGAGGTGCGATAAGCATAGGTAATGCTAACATAAATAGCAACGGCGCAAAATGTAATCAGGACAATAATAAATAGTGGGTGCGCCCCAAAGTTAAATGTAGCAAGTTCTTCCGGAGTGAGACTAGGACTATAGCCAGCACCAGTAGCGACTATACTATACAACAAGGAGAGGCCAATCATGCCCCACCACCAGCCCTGCATACCGACTATCTTATACATGATATAAAAATTGTAGATAGGAATAATGGATTTCCAGCCAGGTTCACCAGCCTTTTTAAATACTTTCCAGCCTGCTATTACCAGCAAGATGTACCAAAGAAAACTAGATATAATCAAAAATACCAACAATGAACCAACTAAGCCACCAGCAAAAGCAGCCTCAGTCGAAGTAATACCAAATATATTCATAAAACTCCTTATGTTATACTATGTTAATTATAACATATATATTCATAAGGCATTATTAATATGCTTATACACTGGATTTCTAGTGATGATGAAAGAAATTGGGAAAAATTAGTTCAAGACCAAATTTAATAATGATAGCAGAGATAATAATACTAATGTATGCTTCAATATTAACATTCCAAATCATATAAATAAGAGCCGAGAGAAGTACGGCGCCACTGATGATGCTATCGTTAATAGTTTCTACACTGCTCGCTATCAAGGTATCCGAGTCAACCTTTTTACCGGTACTCTTAAGATAGCGGCCAAGTAAAAGTTTAGCAACAATACTGCCGATCAAAACTATGATAATAGGTGCGGAATATTCTACTTCTTCCGGAGTAATAATCTTTTCGATACTTTCTATAAAAATACGGGCTCCAACTACGAGGATGATTACCGCGATAAGCAAGGCTCCAATATGCTCAATGCTTTCATGATCTTTTGAAAACTTCTGACTAGACCCCAATTTTTCGCTAACCACTACGATAATGCCAGAAAGAGTATCTATCAATCCATGGATAGCATCCGACATAACGGCGAGTGAGCCAGAAATTGCACCAACGAGAATTTTAAAAACCGCGAGCAGTAGATTGATGGCAATAGCAATGAAACCAGCCCTCAGTACGGTCTGGTTATGCGTAGAACCCAGCTTCAAGGATTTTTCTTTTGTCATTAACTATGATTTTAACATAGTTTTGATATAATGAGGGGATAGAAAGGAGATAAATATGTTTAACTTAAGGGGCAAAGTTGCAGTGGTGTCCGGGGCATCTTCGGGACTAGGGCAACAAATGGCACTAGCCTTAGCGCGACAAGGCGCAAGTCTAGCAATATTGGCACGAAGAGTAGAAAGATTAGAAGAATTCAAGCCAAAACTTTTAGAAGCTGGAGCAGAGAAGGTATTAGCAATAAAGTGCGATGTAACCTCTACGGATGACATTAATGCGGCGGCCGAGATGGCGGAAAAGGAATTTGGCAAAGTAGATATACTTTTGAACTGCGCTGGATCTTCCAAGGATAAAGGCGTAGTTGAAATGACAGATGAAGAATGGGACTTTACAATTGCCACAGATGAAACCAGCGTATTCAAGATGACTCGTGCATTTGCCAAAATCATGCAAAAGAATAAATACGGGCGAATTATCAACATTGCTTCGATGTATGGCTTGGTAGGCAATACCGAAATTCATACAGTGGCATATCATACTTCTAAGGGCGCCGTGGTAAACTTTACTCGGGCAGTAGCAGCAGAGTTGGCTACGGATGGTATTACTTGTAATGCGATTTGTCCGGGATATTTCGAAACGGAACTTACCAAAGTAGTACTAGATACACCACGTTTCCAAGAATTTGCCAAAACCCATGTGCCAATGGAGCGGTATGGTAAGCCAGGCGAATTGGATGCAGCCGTAGTATTCTTAGCCTCGGAAGAAGCATCGTATGTAACTGGCGCAATACTTCCAGTTGATGGTGGGTATACCTGTATTTAATACTTTAACAACTCATTTTTCAAAACCATGATTTTTCATAGCGGTTTCACATTCACGCAGGGAAGATTTTTTCTAAATTTCTTAACGAAAAATTGCACGACTCTCGCCTGTTACGGGTTCGCGTGTCAATTTTTCTAAAATTTAGAAAAAATTTCTCTGGTTCGTTCAATGCTATGAAAAATTAGGTTTTGAAAATAGGAATTTAATTATTTAAGAAAGGAGAGAAAATGAAAACTAAGTATGATGGTACCAAAACTAAAGAAAATTTAGAGAAAGCTTTTGCCGGAGAAAGTCAGGCGCGCAATAAATATGATTTTTATGCATCCAAAGCCAAGAAGGATGGGTTTGAGCAGATTGCGGCGATATTTGCTGAAACTGCTTTAAACGAAAAAGAGCACGCCAAGATGTGGTATAAGGAGCTTCATGGCGGCGCGGTAGAGGATACAGAAGTTAATTTGGAAGCTGCTGCGGATGGCGAGAATTATGAGTGGACCGACATGTATGCTGGGTTTGCGGAAACTGCGCGTGAGGAAGGGTTTGAAGAATTAGCGGTAAAATTTGAAGAAGTGGCCAAGATTGAGAAGTCGCATGAAGAGCGGTATCGTAAATTGCTTTCAAATGTAAAGGATAAAAAAGTATTTTCAAAGGATGGTGATGTGATTTGGGTATGTCGTAACTGTGGACATATTGTAATTGGTAAAGATGCGCCAGAAGTTTGCCCAGTGTGCAACCATCCGCAGGCTTATTTCGAAATTAAGCCAGAAAATTACTAGTATACAATAATAAACTCTTCTCAGAGCTTGGACTTGTTTGTCTTGTAATTTTTACAACATAAGTCAAGAAAGAATCTCCTTAAATTTGGGAGATTTTTTCATTGTTAAGTTGTATAAATTAATTACGCCAAACAAATCTGGCCTAAATCTCATTATGCCCTGAGAAGAGTTTTTATTGTATATTTCTTCTGACAAAAAAATGCAGCCGCAAGCGCAGTGGCACTTTTGCTCCACTCGGAAAACAAAGCGAGAACGCAAGGCGTTCTCTTTTGTTTTCTCTCGTGGAGCCGCAAGTCGGACTTGAACCGTTCACGAAGTTTCGGTTCCCAACTCATTAAACTATTCTAGAACAAAAAAATGGAGCCGCAAGTCGGACTTGAACCGACGACCTGCCGCTTACAAGGCGGCTGCTCTACCAACTGAGCTATTACGGCATGGAGCTATTATATCATACTTTTATGTTATAATGAAGAAATGGATATAGCGTTAATGGTTTTAGGGGCGATAATTATTAGTTTATTAGTAGTGCTGATTTTCAAGAAACCAGCGCAGCCGGAAAAGTCGGCAGATTTCAAGGCTATGGAGGAAAGATTGATTCGCGTAGAAGGGGAAGTTGGCAAAATTAATCCGGCGATTGATCGAAATTTTCGAGAGAATCGCAAGGAAATTAGCGAGAATTTGGAGCGAATGCAAAATAGCAATGCCAAGAGTATTGAACAATTGCGTACTGGCAATGAGAAAAAACTAGAAGAAATGCGCGAAACGGTAGATGAAAAATTAAAAGCCAGTGTAGAGAAAAGATTTAATGAAAGTTTCAAATCTATTTCTACTCAACTTACACAAGTGTATCAGGGCCTAGGCGAAATGAAAAATTTAGCCACTGGTGTAGGGGATTTGAAAAAAGTAATGGAGGGCGTGAAAACCCGAGGAATTTACGGCGAAGTGCAACTAGGCGCAATAATTGAAGATATTTTGAACAAGGCACAGTATGAGGAAAATATTGTCACCAAAAAAGGTAGCGCAGATAGGGTGGAGTTTGCCATCAAAATGCCAGGGAAAGATGGTGAGAGCACGATATATCTACCGATAGATAGTAAATTTCCGGTAGAAAATTATTCTAGACTTCTTGCGGCATACGATAATGGTGATAAGGCAGAGATCGAAAAATATTCCAAAGCCTTGGCTACAGATGTAAAAGAGCAAGCCAAGAAAATCTCAACTAAATACCTGGATCCGCCGATGACTACAGACTTTGGCATGATGTTTGTACCTACAGAGAGCCTCTATGCAGAAATTCTAAGGATACCAGGGCTTTCGGATGAGGTAAGACAGAAATATCATGTATCCATTACGAGCCCATCTACTCTGCCAGTAGCATTAAATGGACTCTTGATGGGCTTTAAGACAGTAGCTATAGAGAAACGCTCGGCAGAAGTATGGCAAACACTTGGTGCTGTAAAGACTCAATTTGGTAAATTCTCAGATCTCTTGGAGGGGGTGCAAAAGAAACTGCAGGAATCTGCTAATAAGATTGAAAATGCCAAGACAACTTCTCGCCAAATAGAGCGAAAGCTAAAAGATGTAGAAGAACTGCCCGAGAGTGAGTCGATAAAATTAATTGGTGAAGTCTAAATTTGAATCTATCAATAGTAAAATTATCTAGAATGTACGAATCTTGTCAAATGGGAAGAGGCGCAGAATAACTGGCCCGATAATGCGACAATAAGGAATAGTGCCTAAGCCGTTACGAGAGTCCCAAGAATTAGAACCTTCACGATTGTCTCCAGATACAAACAATTCGCCTTCTGGCACCACCGTGTCAACTTCGCCGGATGTGTATTCTTTGGGACCATCAGTGTCGGAAGTGCGCCACTCAGTATCATAAATAAAACCATCTGGGTGCTCATCATTATATATGGTCATTATACCATTTTTGACAGTAACTCGCTCGCCGGGGAAAGCAATTACGCGCTTAATGATATACTGATCACTCACGTTGGATGGGACATTGCAAGTCATAGGATTAGCTATACCCTGAGCTTTATATTCGGCAACTTTAGCCTCATCTTCATTAAGGAAAACAATAATCTGGCCGCGCTCCGGGACATATTCTTGGCCGATAAAGTGTGCCCAAGAAACGGCGGCCCGGTTAACGATTACGCGGTCATCGCCGTGTAGGGTATTCTCCATACTACTACCCACTACATTGTAAGAGCGATAGATAAAAGTGTTTAGAAACATAGTGCCGAGCACGATAGCGCCGATAAAAATAGCTAGGCTTAAGATATCCTTCAATAGTGGATGTTTTTGGAAAAATGTCGGTTCCATAGCTGCTATTATACCATTTTTAAGCTTAATTTAAAATAAATGCTATAATATAATATATATGGTAGATTACGTATTAGCGAGGAAGTCGCGCAATATTGCAAGTAATTTGGTGCATATATTCCTAAATATCTTGTTAGGTGTGGGTGCAGTTCTGATTACGGTATTATCGGCTAGCCCGGTACTCGGCATTTTGCTAGTTTTAGTTTCAAAATGGAGAATGTTTGCAGTACGGGGGAGATACTTGTGGCCAAATATTAAGTCTAATTTAGTAGATTTGATTGTAGGTTTAAGTGTAGTACTTTTGACCTACTACGCTGGCGGTACAGTTTTGCCGGTAGATTTTATTCTAGCTATATTTTATTGTGTATGGCTACTTTTTATCAAACCAATGTCATCCGAGAAGGCGACCTTAGCACAGTCTCTAATTGCAGTTTTTCTAGGTATGAGCGCGACAGCTACCGTATCGGCAAGTACAGATGCAATAGTGGCAGTATTGTTGGCTTTTCTGATTGGCTATGCTGCAAGTCGCCACGTATTAATACAAAGCAGTGAGAAGGATTTCACCCTGACTACTCTAGTGTGCGGCTTGGTGTTCGCGGAAGTAGCTTGGCTTTGTCAATCCTGGGCGATTGTCTACACCTTTGGCGCCAGCGGTGTTCGCATACCACAGGTCGCTTTAATCTTGACCATTTTTGCTTTTGTTTATAATTATGCAAGGCAAGCTATGATAAAATACCGGGATGACTTTAGATTCAAACATATTCTGGCCCCAGTAATGTTTGGTGCGATATTGATCGGTATAATCGTTTTATGGTTTAGCAATCCAATATTTAATATATAAGGAGGTAAAATGGAAGAAAAGGGTAAAAATTTTGAAGCAGAAGAAAACAAGGTAGGTGGCGAAGTCAAAGCGCCTAGCGAAGTTCCGAAAAAGTGTTGCAATAAAAGTAGCAGCACGGCGATAGTCATATCATTGGCAGCCCTAGTACTAGGTGGATGTGGCCTAGGATTCGGGCTGGCAGCCTATCAGAAAACTTCGACCCCAATTACTTTGCTCGGCAGTGGAGTAGATGGCAACTCGGCAAATTTCGTAGAGGGTTCAATTGCAGAGATTGCCGAAAAGGTATCCGCTAGTGTGGTATCTATTGTAACTTCTACCAAGACCACAAACTTCTTTGGGCAAGACTACGAATCTGCAGCAGCCGGTACCGGCATAATCGTAACAGGCGATGGGTACGTTTTAACAAACAAGCACGTAATAAATGGTGCTACTAGCATCACTGTAATACTAGATGATGGTACAACCTACGAGAATGTAGAATTGGCGGCCACCGACCCATTGAACGATGTAGCATTCTTGAAGATAAAGGATGTTTCCGGTCTAACCGCAGCAACTCTAGGTGACTCTAAGACCCTAAATGTAGGCCAGCAGGTGATGGCAATAGGAAATGCACTGGGTCAGTATCAGAATACCGTAACCGTAGGGGTAGTGTCGGGGTTGGGACGTTCGGTTACGGCATCGGATGGCTCCGGATATAATACCGAGACTCTAACTGACATGATTCAGACTGATGCGGCCATTAACTCTGGCAATTCGGGTGGCCCATTAGTAAATGCAGCTGGCGAAGTAGTTGGCATCAATACCGCCACCTCTACCACGGCAGAGAATATGGGTTTCGCGATACCAATATCTAGCGTAAAGGGTATGCTTCAGCAGTTGATTGAAACTGGCTCAGCTGAGCGCACCTATCTAGGTGTATATGTAGCAGAAATCACCCCGGAGATGGCAAAGGCCTATAACTTACCGGTAACTTCTGGGGCTTACCTCTATAGCCCTTCTACCTACTCAGCAATCGTAAAAGATAGTCCAGCGGCCAAGGCGGGATTAAAAGACAAGGACATCATCAAGGCTGTAAATGGAGTAGAAATAGGGAAGGCTGGAACTTTGACTGATCTAATCGGTGAGTATAAGCCTGGCGATACAGTACAACTAACCGTAATCCGGGAGGGGAATGAGATTGCGGTAAATGTAACACTAGAAGGGTATAAGAAGTAGGAAATTTCAAAAAATAGTAGTATAAAGCTTGGACTTGTTTGGTTTGTAATTTATACAACATAGGGCAAGAAAAAATGTCTTTAGTCGTTCGCTTTCGCTCACTAGGGACATTTTTTCATTGCTAAGTTGTATAAATTACGCCAAACAAATCTGGTCTAAATCTCATTATGCTTTTATACTACTATTTTTTGAAATCAGAGTCATTATAAACCCTCTGGTTTCTATTAGCTCATATTTACCGCGGGCGTAGTGGGCGATTTCGTTATGTTGGCAAGGGTCGGCTTCGAGAATGAGGTATTTACTAGTGGCGGTATCGATGAGCTCTTTGATGAGTTCTAAGCCATGGTCTTCGGCATAGAGAGCAATGGCTGGTTCGTAAGATAAAGCCTTCTTATCGAGCCAATCCCAATTTTTATCTACATAAGGAAGATTTGCCACTATGACATCTGGGCTGATGTTGACATTTTGACATAAGTGTGATATAATGAAAGATATAGGGGCGCTGTGTTTATCGGCGTTTTTTTGTGCAATTCTGAGAGCTTCTTTAGAAATATCAGAAGCATAAACCGTGGCCTCAGGCAACTCTTTTTTGATAGTAACAGCAATGCAACCAGAGCCAGTACCGACATCTAAAATTACAGGATTTTCTGGTAATACCCTAGAGGCAGGCTTAACACCTGGTAAATATGGCTTGCCGGCTAGATTTAATACGGTATCGATAATTTGCTCTGTTTCGGGGCGCGGGATCAAGACATCGGGCGTAACTAGGAAATCGCGACCGTAAAAATCGGATACGCCTCGGGCATATGCTTCGGGCTGGTTATTCGGCGAGGCTGCGCTCATGCTTAACTAATTCCCGAATCAAGTCTTCGATGTCACCATCCATCACGGCTGGGATGTTGCTGCGGGAGTAGTGGATGCGGTGGTCTGTTACGCGGTCTTGCGGAAAGTTGTAAGTGCGGATCTTTTCGCTGCGGTCGCCAGTACCGATAAGGGATTTGCGAGCCTCGCTGGCGTTTTTAATTTCTTCCTCTTTTTTCTTTTCCAACAAACGTGAACGCAAAATATTCATAGCTTTGATGCGATTTTGCTGTTGACTACGTTCATCTTGCATAGCTACTACTAAGCCGGTAGGTAAATGCGTGATACGTACAGCCGAATCAGTAGTATTGACACCCTGGCCACCATGACCACCGGAACGATAAATATCGATGCGAAGATCCTCGGGATTAATTTCGAGATCCGCCTCGGCGGCCTCTGGAAGGACTGCGACCGTAGCAGTAGAAGTATGAATGCGCCCCTGGCTTTCGGTGACTGGTACGCGCTGCACTCGATGTACGCCACCTTCGAATTTGAGCTGACCATAGGCGTTATCACCAGAGGCTTTGAAGATAACCTCTTTCATGCCGCCAGCTTCATTTTCGTTCTTGGAGATAAGCTCGGTCTTTAGTCCGTGATTCTCGGCATATTTTAAATACATACGATAAAGCTCGCCAGCAAAAAGACTAGCCTCATCGCCGCCGGCACCAGCGCGAATCTCAATAATGGCCGGCTTGTCATCGGCTGGGTCGCGTGGGATAAGGAGCTCCTCTAGGCGCTCTTTAGCATCGGCGATGGCGGATCTAAGATTTACGATATCTTCTTTAGCGATTTCGCCAAGCTCTGGGTCATTTACTAGTTCCTCGGCCTCTTTAAGGTTGGCTTTATTTTGGGCAATTTTACCATCCAGCTCGATAATTTCGCGCAAAATATTTGCACGCTTAGATTTGGCAGGAAAATCGGGATTGTTATAAGCGCTAGGCTCGGCGAGAAAAGTTTCGATATCTTGTAATTCAGTTTTAATTTTTGATAAATCCATGGTATAATTATAGCATACTTTTTGGAGTGAGGATCTTTAGCTCAGTTGGCTAGAGCGTACGATTCACATTCGTAAGGTCACTGGTTCGAGCCCAGTAAGATCCACCACGATAGATTCAGTGCCTCCATTGGCACTTATTTTGTTGGGGGCTCGGACCTCGCTTTGCTCGGTGCGAGCCCTGTAAGATCCACCACGATAGATTCAGTGCCTCCATAGGCACTTATTTTGTCGAGAATTCGAAGTAATAAAATACCCCTCCAGATGGAGGGGTGGGGTTTAGGCTGATGTCTGCATTGCGTTTTCGTATTTACGAATCCACTTCTTTGCTAGCCTTACAGACTTTGCTTTAGGACTTTTGCATCTTGGATTTTTGATGAAATCACGAATGACTTCAGTAGAGATAGGCTTGGTTAAATCATCTCTGTAATGGGGAAGCATTGCTCTACCATCTGTAAACATAAGGTCATGCGACTCAAAAATATACTCATTGAATTCGTAGCCATCTTTTGGCATACCAAAGCCACAAAGCTCCATTAGAACACAAGATGTCTTTCTGTTCTGCATAGCCTCACTGACAACATTAGTGAAATCAATTTTCCAAAAGTCATCATGCGTGCATATCCATTCACAGATCAAATACTTTCCCGAACTCCTAAGAAAACTAAAGAATTTCTTTTTACTACAGAATCCCGGAGAAATCCATGCTAGATCAACTACAACCCAGCCATTCAATGGAACTTTCACCTCTACCCATGAATGCAATGTGATGAGGTTGCCATCTCTGTCAAAACACTTGCCACGGCAGAGTTTTGCCGTTTTGCAGTTTTTCATGAGAATCATTGCTAGCGCCGACAGCTCGTAGCACATACCACTGCCGAGCCAGTTCTCTAGTCTCAGGAAGGCATCCGTACCGATGTAGCGGCTGAGCCTGAAACCATGGAAATACATTTTGTCAGAGTTGCCATATACGGTTTTGATGAAACTAGCAAGTTCTTCATACTTAAGTGACATTATGCCACTATACATAAGTAATACCGTTACGATTCCAGCCATAACCCTAGTTATCATGCTTAACGTGTCTTCTGACTGTGAAAAATAATCGATTACCAAAATGGCATCCATGCATGCAACCATGGCCGCAGTAGCAAAATAAAAAATCCCCCTATGCTCAAAGAACCACTGTTGAAAATCCTGCTTTTTAGCCATAAAAAACACCACCTTTTTAAATTTCTTTGGAATAGCCTAAACCCAATATTCATATTATATCATACTTAGCCATAAAGTCAAAGAGCCTCCATGCAAGAAAAATCCCCGGTATCGCGTATACCAGGGAAAAGTTAAGTTAAATTCTGCCCTGCAGGCAGGATATCGAGATCCAAATCTGCAAGGTAAAGGCAAATACGCCAAGTCCAATGCCCACTACCGGGGCAAGACTAGCATCCATCGTTTCGGCTATGCAATAGCCAATAAAGGCCGTTGCGTAGCAGAGCGTAGACACATTAAAGATGACCTCTTCGCCGTACGGGCGTGCGGCGAAGATTAGCATACCACCAATCGCTACAGTAATAGCAACGACCATAGCGGCAAAGGCTGCGCCCATGACCGCAATAACCAATTCGCCAACCAAAATGGCAATTATAGCCAAATTGACCAGGATCAACTTAATATTATTTCTTTTCATAAAATAATCCCCCCAATTAATCTTAAGATCATAACGCGAATAGATCTTCTTTATTAAAGTACTTTTACATAGTATAGCACATAACCCACGAAAAGTCAATAGTTTTTATGTTTACTAAACAAAAAATAAGCATAAAGGGTCTTGTAAATCCATATTTAGTGGTGTATATTAGATAATAACACTATATATGGGGCAAAATAATTAGGTGCATACGGCAGCATATTTGCTAAGAGGCAACATAATTGCTAAAAGATAATATAGTAGTATAATTGCTAAATGGACAAGGCAAGGAGGTAAAATGTTCAAGCGAATAGTAAAACGGGATGGGAAAATTGTAAAATTTGACCCAGAGAAAGTGACCGAGGCGATTGCCAAGGCAGGTCTAGCGACCGAAGAGTTCAAATATGATCGTGCCAAAGCTTTAACCGAAAAGGTCTTGAAGCGAGCCGAGGCAGAGATTAAGGCACGCACACCAAATGTCGAGCAGATTCAAGATTTGGTAGAAGAAGTATTGATGGAGTCATCCTTTAAAAAGACTGCTCGTGAATATATTCGCTACAGGCAGGAACGGTCTCGTCGGCGTGAAGCCAAAAGTGACCTAATGCAGATTTACCGTACAATTTCGCATGCAGATGCAAGTGAAGATTCCGATGTAAAGCGCTCTAACGCTAACGTAGATGGCAACTCAGCCATGGGCAAAATGCTACAATTTGGCGCTGAGGGCTCTAAGGTATTCGCCAAAACTCTGATGCTTCGGCCAGATATCGCCGCGGCGCATGACAATGGCGATATTCATATCCACGATCTAGATTTTTATGCGACCGGCACCCTAACCTGCTGCCAGAGCGATCCGTTCGTATTGTTTGAAAATGGTGGATTCAATACTGGGCATGGGCACCTACGCACACCAACCTCTATTAGTTCTTATGCAGCACTAGCGGCAATTCTATTGCAAGCAAACCAAAATGAGCAGCACGGTGGCCAATCTATTCCAAATTTCGACTATGCAATGGCTCCCGGCGTAGATAAGTCATTCCGCAAGGCTTTGAAGCGAAACTTATGCAAATATAATAAATTTGCCGGCAAGAAATTAGAGTTAGAAGTAAAAGATGATTATAGCTTCGGAGATGATGAAAAGCTAAAGAAAGCCAAGTGGCCAAAAGAGGTAATCGAGGCATCGAATGAAGATGTAGAGCGCGAGACCTTGCAGGCTATGGAGGGATTCGTACACAATCTAAATACCATGCACTCCAGAGCAGGTGCACAGGTACCATTTACTTCTATTAACTTTGGCACCGATACAACTCCGGCTGGGCGACTAGTATCGAAATATCTATTGATAGCTACCGAGAATGGCCTAGGTAAAGGCGAAACACCAATCTTCCCGATTTCCATCTTCAAGGTAAAAGAGGGCGTAAATTACAATCCAGAAGATCCAAACTATGATTTGTTTAAAAAATCTATGGAAGTATCAGCCAAGCGGTTGTTCCCGAATTTCTGTTTTATCGATGCACCATACAACCTAAAATATTACAAGAAGGGTGATTACCGCACGGAGATTGCAACCATGGGTTGCCGTACTAGAGTATTTGCATCGGTATTCCCAGAGAGTGATGGCATAGTGACTGGTCGCGGTAACTGTTCGTTTACGACTGTAAACCTTGTTCGTATTGGTATCAAGCACGGTATTTGTCTAGGCGAACGCAAAGAGGCAGACTGGGAAGGCTTTTACAAAGAGCTAGATGAGAAGATGGATTTGGTAAAAGATGAGCTTCTGGAGAGGTTTGAATTCCAGGCCAATCAGCACGTGAGGAACTTCCCGTTCCTAATGGGGCAAGGCAACTGGTTTGGCAGCGAGAAATTAGGGCCAAATGATACCTTGCGCGATGTAATCAAGCACGGAACGCTAAGTATCGGCTTTATTGGTCTAGCGGAAACTTTAGTAGCTATGATTGGCAAGCATCATGGTGAAGATGAAGAGGCACGCGACCTAGGTCTAGATATTATTACACACATGCGTGAGAAATGCGATCAATACTGCAAGAAATATAAACTGAACTTCTCTTTGCTGGCTACACCGGCAGAAGGTATCGCTGGCCGCTTTACCAAGATAGACCGCAAAGAATTTGGCGTAATTCCAGGCGTGACAGACCGTGAATTCTACACCAATTCATTCCATGTACCGGTATACTACCCAATTTCAGCATTTGAAAAGATTGAAATTGAGGCACCATATCATAACTTGTGTAATGCTGGTCATATTACTTATATTGAATTAGATGGTGATCCATCGCAAAATATTGCAGCATTTGAGTCGGTAATTCGCAAAATGCACGATGAAGGTATTGGCTACGGTTCAGTAAACCACCCAGTAGATCGCGACCCGGTATGCGGATTCTCTGGCATCATCACTGGTAATAGGTGCCCACACTGCGGACGGCTGGAAGGTGACCTACCTTTCGAAAAAGTCTGTAGCTGCGCTAAGGGTGAGTAATCGTGAAAAACCTAGATTACCACAAACTATCGCTCGAAAAACTTGCCAAGCAAGTAGAGGTGCCAGAAGGCCACATTCGGCTTTCTGGGCCGCTAGAACACGATAATATTGTGAATGGCGATGGATTACGAGCTGTATTGTGGACACAAGGCTGCCCAAATCATTGCCCAGGCTGTCAGAATCCTGAGACTTGGGAATATTGCGCTGGGATTGTAGTGCCAATAGATGATGTGCTTAAGCAACTCTCGACCTTTAAGGGCCAAGCCGGACTAACATTCTGCGGTGGCGAGCCATTTGTACAAGCCAAAGCCTGCAAGCAGATTGCGGATTATGTTAGAAAAGAGCTAGGTTGGAATGTATGGAGCTTCTCAGGCTTTACCTACGAAGTAATTAAAGAATACGGCAAAGAGCCGTGGGAGTTTTTAAAATCCTTAGATGCTTTGATCGATGGGCCGTTTATCATGAGCCAAAAGGATCTAGGATTGAAGTTTAGAGGATCAAGAAACCAAAGGCTACTACACCTACAAGTGGGCACTGGCGAAATTACTAGCATAGAGTAAGCTATGCTATAATGTATATATATTATATGTGGAGGCTTAATGGATAATAGCAACATGTTTACAATAACGCCGATGAGTCAGAGGGTTTCCTTGGATGCTGGCTCTTCTTACGAAGGCGATATCACTGTGGCTAATCCGGCCAATGCTGTCGAGGATTTTCATTACAAAGTAGAGGTTTCGGCTTACAACGTAGTGGATGAGCAATACACGGCAGATTTTCTCACAGAATCAGAACGTTCGCAGATAGTGGATTGGATTACAATAGAGAATCCCACTGGTACACTAAAGCCAAACGAAACAGCAAGGATACATTACAGAATAGATGTACCAAGTACTGCACCGGCGGGTGGCCAGTATGCTGCATTTATGGTGAGCTCGAACGCCAATGAGATATCCGCAAACAGTATTTCGATTAATAATATCTTCGAGATGGCTAGTATCTTATATGCCAAGGTAAAGGGTGATATTATCCATAAAGGAGAAATCTTGGACGCAAGTATACCAGGGTTTGTGACCACTACACCTATTACCGCGAGCGCATCAGTAAGAAATGATGGCAATATCCATGAGACCGCAAAAATCTCGCTAGAAGTAAGAAGCTATTTTTCAGCTGGGCAGATTTACCCTGCAGCTGGCGAAAGCGGAATGGTGGAAGAAATCATTATGCCAGGAACTACACGATACATCACAAGAGACATCAATAATATTTCACCACTCGGAGTTTATGATGTCATTCAAACAGTAAACTATCTTGGAAATTCTGAGAGGACACACCAAGTAGTGGTGGCATGCCCGATTTGGTTTATGGCGCTAGTATTAATAACGATAATATCAATAATTGTTGCAATTATATTTTCGGTCAAGCGACACCGCAGAAGGCATGTGGTGCTTTAATGGAAAAAGTGCTTGTACTTAAAGTGTGCAGGTGATAAAATGGTAGTGTATATAATCATAATGGAGAGATAATATGCACAAGGAACCAAGTCTTTCGGTTGCTATTGGGCTAGTTGGACTTACGGCTATATCTGGCGTTGCATTAATGGCGCCGGGAAGTTCCGCCGTAACCAGCGATATGGAAGTAGCCCAGGCTGCTGTTACGGTATCGGCGACTTGCTCGATGACAGCCAATGTCAATGTAGCTCACACGGCTACACTTATCAACGGCCAGTATTCCGGTAACAACGGCAACTACAGCAGTGGCATCGGACAGACTACCATAAATACCATGTGTAATGACCCATCTGGGTATTCGATCTACACAGTCGGCTACACCGATAACACTGTAGGTAATAATAAGTTAGTTAACAATGCGCTAAGTGGATACGATATCGACAGCGGTACAGCCACAAGTGGTAGTACTAGTAACTGGGCGATGAAAGTTTCACCGGTAGACAACGGTGGTAATTTTGTACCTACCATTACAGATGATTTCACTGATGGTAGCGGTAATCCAGCCTTTTCTACTGTACCATCTTTGCAGTATACTAAGGTGGCCTACCTAGGTCGTAGCACGGGCGAGGCCTCGCAGGCTTCTTCTATTACCACTACTTATGCGGCTTATGTCTCTCCTACACAGCCAGCTGGCACCTATGCCGGTCAAGTGGCTTTTCTTTTAGTTCATCCAAATAGCGAAGAAACCGCCGATGATGCCTTCTACGCCATGCAGAACGTAGACCAATGGGCTGGAGGTGTTAAGATTGGGCAACAGGTCGAGGCGATGGATGCTCGCGATGGTAAGACCTACTGGGTAGCTAGGCTTTGTATGGATGTAACCAATCCATCAACAAACTGTGTAGCTGGAGCTACCGATGCCGACAATACCTACTCTCGCCTCTGGATGACCGAGAATTTAGACTTCACTATCGATAACAATAAAACCTACACCCACGGCGACACTGACCTTGGCTGGGATCCAAATTCATTTGACACCAATGCCACCTGGAAGCCAAGTGTCACCACTGCAGTAATTACAGATTTTTCTACTGGTAACCCAGATAACTCAGTAAACTGGTCTGGCAGTACAGCCAACAACACCTATCAGGCCGAGGGTGCAGATACCAGCGGTAATGAAATTTACATCTATGGTACCACTAAATACACTGGAATACAGGCCTGTACAACGGCCGGTCACACTACCGATGACTGTGAGCACCACCACGTAGGTAACTACTACAACTGGTCCGCCGCGGTCGCCACCAACAACACATCTTCGTACACCGCAGATTTCACCCCCCTCCCCTCCTCAATCTGCCCAGCCGGCTGGCGTTTACCCAACGGTCTCACCAAGGACTCCAATAATGATACGGTGATGTCCGAATTCAACCAACTCCTAAAAGCCTACTCCGTACTCGGCACCACCCTAAATGATGATGGTATAGATCTCCTTGGTAGTCAG
>JAZQXF010000003.1:0-2593 GCA_045632725.1 Candidatus Nanosyncoccus sp. | reverse complement strand
ACAAGGAATTTCGCTACCTTAGGACCGTTATAGTTACGGCCGCCGTTCATCGGGGCTTAGTTTCAGAGCTTCGACCGAAGTCTAACCCTTCCACGTAACCTTCCGACACCGGGCAGGCGTCAGCCCCTATACATCGTCTTACGACTTAGCAGAGACCTGTGTTTTTGGTAAACAGTCGCCTGGATCGATTCGCTGCGACCCTATCGAGCTTCAAAAGCAAGTTTCTACACTCTACCAGGGTACCTCTTCTCCCGAAGTTACGAGGCTATTTTGCCGAGTTCCTTAGAGAGAGTTATCTCGCGCACCTTAGTATTTTCTACCAACCTACCTGTGGCGGTTTACGGTACGGACGGTTAATAATCTCGAGAGCGAAGCTTTTCTTGGCAGTGTGAAATCAACATCTTCGGTTCCGTAGAACCTCCCTTGGCCCCTTACGTTAAAACATCTGAGCGGATTTTCCTACTCAAACTAGCTACGAGCCTCAACAAGCATATCCAGCAGCTTGCATGCCTATCCTCCTGCGTCCCTCCGCTTCTGGTAACGATTATTAATCGGTTCAGGAATATCAACCTGACATCCATCGACTACGCCTTTTACGGCCTCGCCTTAGGGTCCGACTAACCCCACGCGGACGAGCCTGCCGTGGGAAACCTTAGGTTTTCGGTGCATTGGATTCTCACCAATGTTTTCGCTACTCATGCCGACATTCTCACTTCTGCTTCGTCCACCAGTCCTTCCGGTCTGACTTCAACCTACAACAGAACGCTCCCCTACCCATTAAGTAAACTTAATGACGCAGTTTCGGTTATATGCTTAGCCCCGCTATATTTTCGGCGCGGAATCACTTGACCAGTGAGCTATTACGCACTCTTTCAAGGGATGGCTGCTTCTAAGCCAACCTCCTGGTTGTCAAAGTAATTCTACCTCCTTAATCACTTAGCATATATTAGGGACCTTAACTGGCGTTCTGGGCTGTTTCCCTCTTGGCCATGGATCTTATCACTCATAGCCTCACTGCCGAACAGTAACATTACAGGCATTCGGAGTTTAACATGATTTGGTACCGGATGACCCGGCCCGCACCAAACTAGTGCTCTACCTCCTGTAAGATAAATTCGACGCTGTGCCTAAACGCATTTCGGGGAGAACCAGCTAGCTCTTGGTTCGATTGGCATTTCACCCCTACCCACAACTCATCCGCTGATTTTTCAACATCAGTCGGTTCGAACCTCCACATAGTGTTACCTATGCTTCATTCTGGTCATGGGTAGATCACCAAGGTTCGGGTCTATCTCATTTAACTTAACGCCCTATTCAGACTCGCTTTCGCTATGGCTCCGTGTATTAACCACTTAACCTTGCTAAATAAGATAACTCGCCGGCTCATTCTTCAACAGGCACGCTATCACACTATTAAGAGTGCTCTAGCTGATTGTAAGCAAACGGTTTCAGGATCTATTTCACTCAGCTTCTCACTGTTCTTTTCGCCTTTCCGTCACCGTACTCGTTCACTATCGGTCACTGACTAGTATTTAGCCTTACCACATGGTCGTGGCAGATTCAGACAGGGTTTCACGTGCCCCGCCTTACTCGGGTGCTTAGAAAGAGATCAATTGCTTTCGATTAAGAGGCTATCACTCGCTATGGCTCAACTTTCCAGTTGTATTCATCTAATAATTAATTTTGTAACTCTTTGAGATAACTGTGATTATCTCGGATGAGTCCCACAACACCTTCTATACAACGCTCACAGGCTATCACGCATAGAGGGTTTAGGCTCTTCCCATTTCGCTCGCCGCTACTTTGGGAATCATTATTATTTTCTTTTCGTCCTGTTACTAAGATGTTTCAGTTCACAGGCTTTCCTTCGCTATGACTATTTGATTCATCATAGGATTCTAAAGTATAACCTTTAGAGGGTTTCCCCATTCGGAATTCTCGGGATCAAAGGGTTTTAGCGCCTACCCCGAGCTTATCGCAGCTTTACACGTCCTTCATCGGCTGTCAGTACCAAGGCATCCACCGTAAGCTCTTTGTAGCTTTACCTGAGCAGTATATAATTTGAAATTTGTCATACTGCATTTTTGATTACATTGGTTATCATCTTACGTGTTATACAGAATAATAACTTATCTTTCGATTAGTTTTTATTCGATAACGCTTATTTATCATTATGCAATTTTCAATGTACGATTCAGTTTGCAATTTCTTGCGCACTGGAAAGAGAATAACATATCAATTTATTTATTCAAGTTTTTAATGGTTCTTTTTCTATACTTCGGCTTGAATGATAATGCAACAACTTTTGTTTGAGCCTCGTTGAAACATTTATATACACTCGACAAATACCTGTTGATTTTCGTAGTCTCCAGTATTTCAGAAATCCTCTCTTTTGAACATTTAAGAGTTAAAGATAAATACTTTCAGCGACTCCGACCTTGGGATGAACGGTTTATCTATGCTAGTCAATTGACTGCTACCGTTAATCTCCCTAGAAAGGAGGTGATCCAGCCACACCTTCCGGTACGGCTACCTTGTTACGACTTCACCCCAGTTACCAACCCTGCCTTAGGACGCTGCCTCCAAAAGGTTA
>JAZQXF010000002.1:0-6550 GCA_045632725.1 Candidatus Nanosyncoccus sp. | reverse complement strand
TGCGCTGGCTGCGGAGATACCAAAGTTTATAATTTAATTAAAAGGCACATACAGCAAACTTGCAACAGCGAGATTAGCTCAGTTGGTTGAGCGTTAGTTTGATACACTAAAAGTCATTGGTTCGAGTCCAATATTTTGCACGGGTTGAAAGTGCCTTGTATATGCAGTATTAGTTTAGGGGTAAAACGCGACCTTGCCAAGGTTGAGTCACGGGTTCAATTCCCGTATATTGCTCCAGAGACCTTTGAGGACATGGTTGGAAAAGGCGCTCGCTCTGTAGGCGAATGCGCGCAAAGTAGCCTAAAAGAGAAAATCCTCGTAGTTCAGGTGTCAGAGAGCCTTAAAGAGTGACATCATATATGGTGGGAGTAGTGCAGTTGGCTAACACGTCAGATTGTGGCTCTGAAGAACGCGGGTTCGAGCCCCGTCTCTCACCCCATAAGACAGACACAGCAAATTTATACTATCAAAAACGCTTATTTTGGGAATAATGTATGTTAATGATTTACCTGTCTAGTTATTTAAAAGGAGATGAAAATCGTGGTATATCCAATCACTATTAAGTCTACTACGGAAGCTCGTCAATTAAGCGAGGTTGCCGCAGAAGCTGATTTGGGTGTTACTGTGAGTTACGGTACGGTGATTCTTGATCCTCGTAGTCTTCTCGGTTTGCTAACTTTGGTTGGTAAGAGAGTGCTTTTGGTCGCACCAGACCATAGTAATCCCCAAGATTTTTGGCAACTAATAAATAAGTTGTCTTAACTAATGTAATCTTTTTTGACTTTTCAAAAAAAATATGTTATAATATTTATAGAAAATAAAAAAAGATTTTAATATACGAGTGTAGCTCAGTAGGTTAGAGCGCAGTCCTGATAAGACTGAGGTCGTAGGTCCGATTCCTACCATTCGTACCATTTAACCTTTGTTGTGGAACAATTTTCGGGCAATCGTTTTCACCCACGGACCTGATTGCCACAATAGAAGTCGCTTAGCGGCGCACAACCCCGGAAGAGTAGAAGCGGTGATTGAGCTGGGGAGGTTAATAATTTAATCGGGTAGTAGCTCAGATGGTAGAGCGCGTGGTTTGGGACCATGAGGCCGCGAGTTCGAGACTTGCCTATCCGACCAAGCCTTTAGGGCGCACTGAAGTATTTCTCTTGGAACAGAAACAAAATCAAGAGAACATAAATAAATAGACTCAATACAGCAAATCTCTAACAACAGGATATAATTCAAATTATTTCTTAAAAAGAGTGATGAAACGCGCGCTGTGGCACCTACACAGCTCCATTTACCCAATAGGATTGTCGCCATAGGGAGAACAAACGAGACGATGAGACTGGGCTATATATCGTTAAAGTTCTTTTGAGTCTAGCTTTTGCTAATCATTTAATTAAATATAGACGCACACAGCAATTCTTCTTAATGAAGAGTGTGGGTTCAAATCCCACAGTTCGCACCACAATAGCGAATTTGGCGGAATGGTTTACGCGATTGACTTGAAATCAATTTTCTTATAAATGCGTCTAGTAAAAGGAAAACACATATGGTAATGAATGAAGAACTTGCACAGGAGTTAAAAAATGCTATTGCGGCATATGGATTATTACTCCATGCGGCAATACTTGGTACAGAATTACCTCCAAAATTCGAAGCATTGAGGACTTTATCTGAAGACGAATTGAGGCATAAAGCACAAATGCTCCGAGAATTTTATGATAACTTATAATTGAATATAATAAGGCACACGCAGCAATTATACATTAGATGTATATTATCGGTTCGAGTCCGATTTTGTCAGCCAGCAATTTGACGAATAGCTTAATGGGTTAAGCAACATTTTAGGTGCCTTGTAATATTGGGGTATCGCCAAATTGGTAAGGCACAGGACTTTGACTCCTGCATTCGTTGGTTCGAATCCAGCTACCCCAGCCATAAAAATGAATACTATTCGCTGCGAATATAGGTGGGGCATTACCTCTTTCCCAAGTCCTCATTAGGGTGTTTTCGTGAGAGCTGCTCCTATGGCTGAAGGCTCTTGGTAGTATTTGATATAAGTGAAGAGACAGAAACTCCTTGCCAACGGTGAAATGATATATCTGGAGGCGGTGCTGATACCTATCAGACACTTATATTGACGCTCCTCAAGCGTTATTGAAGGTGGGTGTTTATCAGTTTGTACCATACCAAACTGGGTGGTAGTTGATAATTGCGTGGTCTACGGTCTGCGTTAGTGGGATGCTATTAGGTCCTCTGTGTATAATCCATAAGACAGAGCGTCGTATCTTGGAGGCGAAACAGCCAAGTAATAATCGGTAGACGATATTTAGTGTATGTAGAGTAGTACTTTATAATGGTATGTAAATTCTTAGTCATTATGTGGAGAGGGGCGTCCGATTTAAGCCTAACTACTACTAACTTAAAGTGTAATGATTAAGTGCAATTCGTGTTAAAAATAAAATAGGATTTGATGGTAAGAATTAAAGCTCTGCATTTTGGAGCTTAGGTAGGTAGTAGGCGGCGAGACGAGAGTCTAGCGCGTTTAGAGTAAGAGATTATTGATGTTTTAACACGAATTGAAAATATGCTGGCGTGGCGCAATTGGTAGCGCAACTGACTTGTAATCAGTAGGTTGTGGGTTCGAGTCCCACCGTCAGCTCCATCGCTGGCAACGCGCGAAAGCCCCAGGACGCATGCTTTGGGAAGTCGTTGCAACATAAGCCAACTGAGGGAAGGTCGAAAGAGCGGCCAGGCTCCAGCGGAACTGATATAAAGGAATGCTGGATAGATACTAATAGATAAACTTTGCTATTGGTTGAGAGGTGAGGCGTGTGGGCCCGGGACCCGGATTTCCGTACACGATGTAGGTTGGAGAAACTTATGTGACTATTAATTGTGAGCCAATGTAATAATTATATTGGCTCACAATTTTATATATATTGGGGTGCAATAGTACCCCCGACTGGGATAGATGCATATTTTTGATTTTTCAAAAAAAATATGTTATAATATATATGTAAAAAGATAAAGGAAGGTGCATATATGACTTTTGTAAAATTATTTGGTGATTATGGTTATTATCACTGGGATAAAGAACAAATGCGTTTATATAATTTCCGAGGCGGATGGCGCACCATTGACGAGAATTCGGAAGGATGGGGTAAAGCTACTACCATTGAAGCGGAAAGTTGGCACAGACTTTATCTTATTACAGGTTATTGTCCTCTTATGGTAGACCTTTACGCACGAGATGCGTGGATGGATACTGATGGTAATTTGTATGAGGGCGATGGGCACAGTTATTGTGCCGAGCGCATTTCCGAATTTTTGTTTGGATATAATTCTGAGTATGATATTTACGATCCAGCAGATGAATTAGTGGAAGTATATGGTTGGGTTAAAGTTACTACCTCACTAATGCTACCTTATTATATTAGTAGCGGTATGTATGATAATCTTAACTATGAACAAAGAGACACCTTGCGCAAATGGGCAATAATTCACGATAAGATAGATTTATTCACAGCGGAGGAATTACTATGACATATGAATATACTCCCCTCTACTATGGTACGCCCTGTTAGGTGCGTTTTTGGGACATAGATAACGGGGAATATTGTGGTGGCATTGCCTATCACGATTTTATTATTTGCGGCCGGACCGGAAACATATTACCCATTCATCGTATCGTAAAGCTTGCGGTAGATGATGGTATTCACTGGGATAATGCAGTGATTGAGTTAGAATGGCTGGACATTGGGGATACAATTCTTAATAAATAATTTTCTTGACTTTTAGAAAAAAATATGATATAATATTTATATCAAAAAATAATTAAATATTGCCCCCTCGTCTAAGGGTAGGACGCCGGTCTCTAAAACCGTTATTCCCTCTGAAGGGGTTGTCTGGGTTCGAATCCCAGGGGGGCAGCCATTGGCAAAGGAGGAGACCTATGAAGAAAAATTCTTTGGCTTTTAAACGAGAAATGATGTGGAAAAAAGCATTGCGTAAGCGTCGTTTAGAGCGCGGTTTTTGGAAATATGCTGACGAACATCCTTATTATGATAATTTGCATCAGTATTCTAAAAACAAAATTCATTGTTCTTGTCCTATTTGTTCTGCTAAGACTCGTAATAAGGGAAAGCGCAGATACCACAAAGGTAATTATTCTCGCTCTTTAAATTATAAAGTTTCAGATTTAAAGAAACAAATGGCAATGGATTATGATGAGTTTGATACACTTGGTACTCTTATACCAAAAAGAGATTATCAAGATTTAGACTAAAAATCTTTTTTGATTTTTATAAAAAAATATGTTATAATATATATGTAAGAAAAAGAAAAAGGTATTTTTCAAAAATACCTTTTATATGCTCCAGTGGTGGAATAGGCAGACACCAGGGACTTAAAATCCCTTGGGCGCTGAGCCCGTACCGGTTCGAGTCCGGTCTGGAGCACCAAACCAATAACTCATAACGTCAATAACGGTAAGTAGGCTATAGGCAGAGTGAAGCTGCAAAGGGTGGCAAGTGCAATTCCTCCCTAATTAGTGAGTTATTTAATTATATGCGGGATTAGTGTCAGCGGCTAGCACGTCAGCCTTCCAAGCTGAAAGGGCCGGTTCGAATCCGGTATCTCGCTCCAAAGCGCAGATTGGGCCGACACATGTATGTCGAAATAGTAGCTTCGGTGAAAACAGTAGACCTCTAATGTAGGATTCCCTACCCAAGGGATAGTTGGTAGCTAAAAGTGTCATAGAGAGAAAGTCTGATAAGGCTCTATGCGGTGGAGAAACACATTAAAACTCGCTAAGGGTGCAGATAACCCTTCGGTTAACCTCGTTAAATGCATCAGTTCATTTGCACTTGGGGGTGAATTAGTCAGGTTCAAACCTCTCGTTGAGCACACAACGCATAAAGCCGTTCTCTATCACGATAATACGGGCGACAGGTTGGTGTCGTTAAATCTGCGGAAATGGTGGTCCGCACCAGTACATCCATCGGGGTTCAGTATCCGTGAGCAACTGAAAACTTTACGGCTCTGCACAAACGGAGGTAAAGTGGTTAGGACAAGCGCAAAGAAATTGGTCAGTTTGGATAGTCCTAAATAAGCACCGCAAAGTGCGCGATAGCACTCCCCAACTCCGGGCACAATGGAGCGTTTCTATGGGAGTTAGAAACATTTGAGAGCCACGCAGCAAAGTATTTTTTTATTACATATTACTAATGAAATTAGAAAGTGTAAATAATGCTTAAAAGATGATAGTGGCTTATGGAGAGATTAAGGGAAACTAAAAGATGCGGCTCTCGCAACATAAACATCTATTTAGAGAAGTTAATTCACATAAGTCCAGATAGAATTAGAAAATTAGAATTTAGGCGCACGCAGCAATTATACATATTCTTTTTTTCCTTAAAAGAAACCAAAAAGTATAACGCGTCTAGTGACTTGTGCCCGTAGCTCAGTTGGTAGAGCACGTGACTTTTAATCACGGGGTCGAGAGTTCGAATCTCTCCGGGCACACCATAAATCAATGAGAGGAGAAACCACTATGTATTTTGTAATAAGATGTAATTATATAGATAAGCTTACTAACAAGTGTACAGTAGGTTTTTTCTCCGAGCTCTCGGATGCCCAGGAGCTTGTAAGCAATTTAACAAATGACCCAAATCGCAATTTAGTAGTCATAGCTCGTTACAACGAAGGCACTGCGTATTACACACGTCCAGAAGAAGTATATCGTTGGAGTGACTATTATCAGATCTATATCCCAGTTGTTTTAGATGACATTGGGCGTAGACTGTTGATTATATATTAATTGCGGCGAGGGTTAAACCTCGCTCTTTTATGCTCTTATGGTGGAATGGAAGACACGCCAGCTTGAGGTGCTGGTGGCCGCAAGGTCGTGTAGGTTCGAGTCCTATTGGGAGCACCATATATGCGTCTTTAGCTCAGCTGGTAGAGCAGTAGACTCTTAATCTAAAGGTCCAGGGTTCGAACCCCTGAAGACGCACCAAAACGGACGAAGCGCAAGTTCGTCAGTAGTATGTAGTATAGTCCAAAAGTAAATTACACCAAAGGGAGGTCATATGCCCCAATGGAGACCCGGACGCCCGTGGGCTCATCCGGAATACTGCGACAAGTCTTTTATAAGCCACAGACTTGTAAATAAAGGAAACTTATCCCCCACCCGGGGTGAAGGGTGGCCTTATGGAGAGATAAGCATAATTGGCACTGCCTCGGTCTAGAAAACCGTTCGTCGGAAACGGCGTGGGGGTTCGAGTCCCTCTCTCTCCGCCAATATGCTGACGTAGCACAGTAGGTAGTGCACTTGCTTGGTAAGCAAGAGGTCACGAGTTCGAATCTCGTCGTTAGCTCCAATATTGCCCTTTAGCTTAATGGTAGAGCGTCCGGTTCTGACCCGGGATGCCGAGGTTCGATACCTTGAAGGGCAGCCATATGGAGAGATAGCCTAATGGTAAGGCAGCAGTCTTGAAAACTGCCGTTGGTGTGATAGCCATTCAGGGTTCGAGTCCCTGTCTCTCCGCCA
>JAZQXF010000001.1:0-40425 GCA_045632725.1 Candidatus Nanosyncoccus sp. | reverse complement strand
GAATTTTACTTGGGTTTGCTCGATGTTGATGGGTTTAGTAATTTAGGGATTTATGCTTACTTAATTTGTTTTTTTATAGTTTAAATAGAAGGAAGAAGAAACTTCTTAGGGAGAGCAGAGCCTCTAGCGGGAGAGACAACGAACAGACCCGCCGTAGCTACGGCCGTTGCGAAGCGCTGGGAACAGAGCCGTGGAATAGAAGCTTAGGTTGTACGCGTTGGAGGAGGAACTGACCGTACTAGACCAGTAGTACCCGCTAGCTCCGAAACCGTACAGGGTAGTGCCACGCAGGTCGCCCGAACGAATAAAGTAAAGAGGAGTAGTATTCATAATGGTAGTAAAGGCATTAGGAGCATAACCAACATCCTGACTACCAAGGAGATCTATACCATCATCATTTAGGGTGGTGCCGAGTACGGAGTAGGCTTTTAGGAGTTGGTTGAATTCGGACATTACGGTGTCATTATTGGAGTCTTTGGTGAGGCCGTTGGGCAAACGCCAGCCGGCTGGGCAGATTGAGGAGGGGAGGGGGTATAGTTCCTTATTTATAAACTAGGAGTCCAATGTTTTAACGATTTAACTAGTCGTATTTCGATTGTTTACCTCAAATAATAAGTTGTGGTGGGGGTTGAATATTTTTTTGGCCCATGATATAAGAAAGGCAGGAAATGGGGTAAAAAAGAGTATATATGAAGACATTTTTCTTTTACGATTTAGAAACATCGGGCTTAAATCCGCGGGAGGATAGGATTATGCAGTTTGCTGGACAGCGTACTGATATGAATCTTAAGCCAGTGGGCAAGCCTGTGAATATTTTGGTAAAAATGAGCGAAGATACATTGCCTAGTCCTGGCGCAATAATGGTAACAAAAATCATGCCACAGGACACTTTAAGAGACGGCATAACTGAGGCGGAATTTGTAAGATTGGCAATAGATGGGATATTTGTTCCTAATACTATAGCCGTAGGCTATAATACTGTGCGGTTTGATGATGAATTTATGCGGTCAATATTGTGGCGGAATTTTCATGAGCCATACGAATGGGAATGGAAAGATGGCCGGAGCAGGTGGGATATGCTAGATGTAGTTCGTTTAACGAGGGCACTGAGGCCGGAGGGAATAAATTGGCCGGTGCGTGAGGATGGGGCGGCCACCAACCGACTAGAGTTAATTACGAAGTTGAATGGCGTATCTCATGAACATGCACATGATGCATTAAGCGATGTATATGCAACGATAGCGGTAGCTAGGTTGATTAAAGAGAGACAGCCGAAGTTGTTTGATTATTTATTGAAAATGCGTGACAAAAAGGAGGTCAAGAAACTGGTTAATTTGGATAATAAACGACCTTTTGTCTATGTATCTGGCAGGTATGAAAATGAATTCAATAAAGCTACGGTGGCTTTTCCGCTTACAAGTGGGCGAAATGGCAATGTAATAGTATATGACCTCCGTTATAATTTAGAAGAATTACTGCATTCAAAAACAAAAAAGGATAACGAAGTTGTGGCTGCAGAATGTCCTAATGAGCCAATGGTTACGAGTAGTATTTTTCCAACAGTAAAAGAGCTATGCTTTAATAAGTGCCCAGCAGTGGCGCCCTTGGCGGTACTGAGTAGCGGTGATGGCTGGGAAAAGATTGGCTTAAATAAAGAAACTATAGAAAAGAATTTGGAGATACTTTTAAAACATCCGGAATTTGCAGAGAATGTACGAACGGAGTCGGAGAACCGGCCAGATTTTCCGCCAGCTATAGAGCCGGAGGCTGCATTATATGGCGGTTTCTTGGGCGATGCCGATAGGATTAAGGTGGCAGCAGTGAGAAATGCGGATGAAGATAGGTTGGCAGATTTTCATCCTGATTTTCATGATTCAAGATTGCCAGATTTACTGTTGCACTATAAGGGGAGAAATTTTCCGCAGAGCCTGAGTGAGGATGAAAGTAAAAAATGGGAAGAATATCGGCAGGCGAGATTGAAAAGACTAGCTCCGAAGTTTTTGAAAGAGCTAGATGAGGTGCGGACAAAAGATGAACAGATTGGCGAAGGGCTTAAGCTGTACTTTGAGAGTCTCGGAATTTCTGAATAAAAATTAAATAGAGAAAGTTGAATGATAATGGGCTTGTTTTTGTTTGTGTAACATAAAGTGCTTATGTTATAATATAAAGTATGGATAACAATAAGATTATGATTGTGGGGACTGGTAATGTGGGGGCGAGTATTGCTTTTGCAATTATGAATCAGCGCACGGTAATCAACGAGATTGTTCTAACGGATATTATTGCGAAAGATGCTGAAGGGGAAGCGATGGACCTTCGTGATGCACTTGCGGTGGCACCAAGTTATGTGAAGATAAAAAACGGTACTTATAAGGATGCGCGGGATTGTGATGTAGTGGTAATTACGGCTGGGGCAGCACAAAAGCCAGGTGAGACACGGATGGAGCTTTTGAAGAAGAATGTAAATATCTTGAAGGGTATGATAGAGCAGATAATGGCTAGTGGCTTTGATGGTATCTTCCTAGTAGTAACGAATCCGATGGATGTGATGACTTACTATGCGATGAAATTTTCTGGTTTGCCGGCAGAAAGGGTGATAGGTTCTGGCACAGTGTTGGATTCGGCGAGATTGAAGCAGAGGATTGCTGGATATATGAATATTAATGCGAAGTCTGTGCATGCATATCAGGTGGGTGAACATGGTGATAGTGAAGTAACTTTATGGTCATTGGCGGATGCGGGTGGGCAAAGGATATCCGAAGCGTTGCCAGCAAATATATGCAGCGACATTTCGGAATTTGTGCGTAACGAGGCTTATGGAATCATAGAGAAGAAAGGTGCTACGTATTACGGCATTGCTACTTGTGTAGTGGCAATACTAAATTGTATTTTAAATGATGAAATGCGAATAATGCCAGTGTCATCTTATGATGGTTTTTCTGGTACTTGTTTTGGTTGGCCTTCGGTGCTTGGGCGTGAGGGGATAATACGGCGATTGGATTTGAAAATTTCCGAGAAGGAAGGTATAGATTTGCAAAAGTCGATTAATGTATTGAAAAAGGCGATTAATTCAGTGAAGATGTAGTTACGGCGTAGTGCTCGTGCGGTATGTGACTTGCGGAAATAAAGGATTAGCGGTATAATAAAGAAAGTAGTTCTAGAATTAAATTAAAAAGGAATAATAAAAAATGGATCCAATGTCTAACCCAACACCAAATGTAAATCCGAATCCCGCGCCTAATCACGTACCTGGGGTAGTGCCGCCGGTGTCTGGTTCGGTGGGTGTATCGATGAGTCAGCCGGCTCCAGCTAGCCCGGTGCAGACACAACCGGTAGCCTCAGCGGCTTCGGTAAGTCCAGTAGCCCCGGTTACTCAGGTAAATCAGACTGCCTCCCCGGCCTCTGTTTCTCCAGTACCTCCTGCTTCTTCTGTGCCTCCTGTGGCATCAAATCCTGTGGTGATGCAGGCACCAGTTAACCCAGTAATTAGGCCTAGTGGTATGAATGTGGCAGCAGGTGTATCGAGTTCGGCTTTTCAGCCAGGTAATTTAGGTGGTGTGGCGGCAACTGATCCAATAATGATGCCAGAGCCAGCACCGGCTCCAGATCCGGTAGAGGAAGAATTGAAGGCTCCGATGAAGGCGGCTGGCCCGGTGCCAGGTTCGATTGGTTCAGCGGTGTCTGGGCCAGAGGAGGTGGTTCCGGAGGCTGGTATTGATTCGGGTAGTGAATTGTTTGCCGCGACATCTCAGGCTAATACGCCAAGCGTATCGTTTACGGATCCGGCTAAGAAGCAAGATGAGAACATGATGGCGAAGCCGACCAAGAAGAAATCTAACAGAACTACATTAATTGCCTTAATTATCGTTGCGGTAATGGTGGTAATTGCACTGGTTGCAGTATTGTTCTTCCAAATGGATGGTGTTAGTCTTTTCCAGGGTGGAGGATCTTCTAGCTCTAGCTCTAATTCTATTCCAGTGGTAGAATCAACAGACAATACTGTAAATGGGACAGTAGTTGAAGAGGATGGTTTAAATGGTGATACTATGGAAGAAGTAGAAGTTGATGCCACTGTAGATAGTACTACTAGTACCGAGGCTAGCGGTAGCACCGCTACTGACACTGTTACGGATGATGTAAATGGTTCGGGTAGTACGAGCGGGTCAACTACCGGTGGGTCCAATACTAACAGTGCGGTTGACTCTAGTAATTAGATATTGTAAAATATTTTCATGAATAAGACATATATAACTACGGCAATACCGTATGTAAATGGCATGCCACATATCGGTCATGCCATGGACTATTGTCTGGCGGATGTGTATGCTAGATATCGTAGACTGCTGGGCGATGAAGTGAGGCTTCAGGCTGGCGTGGATGAGCATGGCAATAAGATCTACAAGAAGGCAACCGAATTAGGTGTGCCGGTGGAAGAATATGTAGCAGAAAATGCCAAAGGATTCCGGGAGTTTATCGAGCGACTGGATGTGTCTTATACTGATTTCATTAGGACTACCGATACTGATCACGAACGTAGATGTCAGGAAATCTGGCGGCGATTATCTGACCATATATATAAGTCTAGATATGAGGGATGGTATTGTTCTGGCTGTGAAAGATTTATTACTCAGAAGGAATACGATGAAAACGGTGGGATATGCCCAGATCATCAGAAACCATATGAAAAGTTAGCGGAAGAGAATTATTATTTAAGAATTGCCGATTTTAAGGATAAAATTAGGTCGGCAATAGAATCAGATGAAATGCTGGTGCTACCGGAATTTCGTAAGAAAGAAGTGCTGAGACTTCTGGATGAGTCTCCGGATGTATCGATCTCGCGCTCTATTGATCAATTGACATGGGGCGTGCCAGTGCCTGGTGATGAATCGCAGGTAATGTATGTATGGATAGATGCCTTGTCTAACTATATTACAATTTTGGGATATCCAGATGCGGATATTGGCGAGTGGTGGCCGGCGGCAGTGCAGTTTGTAGGGAAAGACATTTTGAGATTCCATGCAATTATTTGGCCGGCGATGCTACTTGGCTTAGGTTTGCCCTTGCCAAAAGTGCTACTTTCTCATGGGTTTATTTTGGCTGATGGACAAAAGATGTCGAAATCTATTGGTAACGTAGTGGATCCAATTGAAGTTCTGGATAGACATGGTTTGGATGCTTTTCGTTATTATTTTTTGAGACATGCAGATACTTTTACGGATGCAGATTTTACATGGGAAAAATTTGAGAATGCATACAACAATGAATTGGCAAACGATTTAGGAAATTTGGTACAACGGCTTGCCGTGATGGCGTGTAAGAATAATATAGAACTAAGCACGGAACCGGATTTGAAGTTTGATAAAGAATATTTGGAATTGATGGATGCGTTTGACTTTTCGCATACTTTTGATTATGTATGGGGAAAGATTCAGAATATTAATAAGCGAATAGATGATGAAAAGCCTTGGATGTTGGCGAAGAATGGCGAGACAGAGAAACTACAGGAATGTCTACAGAGTTTAATGGCGGATTTATTAAACGTGAATTATATGCTAAGTCCATTTATCCCGGATACTACGGAAAAGATTTTTGAGATTTTTGCGGGCGAAATAGAGCCACCAAAGACACCATTGTTTCCTAAAGTTTAAGTTAGTGTCGAATTAAAAAACCATTTTTCTCAGCGATAAAATCTCGCCAAGATAAAAAATACAACGCCAGGCGGTTTTTGAACTGGTACTGTCCAGTTCTCAAACCGTGGAGTTGTATTTTTTATATGGGCGATTTTATATGCTTCGAAGAAATAGGTTTTTTAATTCTTTGAGGCACTTAATCTTCAGATAGCTTCTTGGTAAAATCTGACAAGCAGAAGCCGATTGCGCCGCCAATCATTGGGATGATCGCATAGGCAGACAAAGCCTGGCAAATGCCACCGAGAATTTCGCCAAAGCTTTCACCGGCAGTAGGGAAGATTTGCATCATTAATGCGACCGCTGGGTTGAAAACAAAGTTGTTGCTTAGGCCGAGGAAAGCAGCCGATACTACATAGCCTAGCACTACGGCCAGTGCCATGCCGCCAGCTACTACTGCTGCGAAGGTGAAAATGCTACGCTTATATTCGATAGCTCGTGAGAAGAAGAAACCGATAATGAATGCTCCGATTAGTTCTACTGCTGCAACCATCCAGAAACTGCCTTCGGCGATAGCGGCCATAGCTGGAATATCGTAGGCGGTTTCGCCACCGGATAGGTGTAGCCAATTAATAATTAACCAACCTAGCCATGCACCGAGTACTTCTGCAATGATATATATAATACCGCGGATGACCGACATGCGACGAGAAGCCATCATGCCTACGGTAACTATAGGATTAAGGCAGGCGCCAGAAAATGCATATACAGCTACAAATATAGCAATGATAGCAAAGCTATATACGGCAACATTGGCAATGCCCATAAGCGATAAGGCAAAGAGTAGCATAGCAATAAACATGGTGCCAATAACTTCACCTAATAGGGCGCCGTAGAACTTATGATTTTTGAAAACCGTAAGAATACTTTCTTTTTCTTCATATTTTTTAGCAAAAAATCCTGAAAAGCAAGATTTTTTGGTGCTAGTTGTGGCTTTTGTTTCTTCCACTGTACTGCTTTTAGGAGCCTCGACTTCTGCTTCTGGTTTTTTGACAGACTTCTCGGCGGTTTTTGTCGTTTTAGTCTTGCTAGACTTAGTCGACGTTTTCGACTTTTTAGTCGCCATTTTGACCTCCTTAAATAATATTTGTCTTATTATAACACGGTTTTTGTATGTTATAATGAAAAAGTTAATAATTTATTTAGGAAGAAGATGGGTGTAATAGTAAATAAAAATAATCAACAAGATAATGAACTCTCTAGGAGGATCAATGCGGATTTGCGTGAGCGAGTATTGAAGTCTTCTGGGGTAGTAGATGATGAAAAAGTGCCAGATTTTGCGGAGGATGTAGAATACATGAAGGATTTCAAGAAGACTAGTAAATTTGGTTGGGTTTGGTGGGTATTAATTATTTTGGCGATTTTGTCGGTGATTTCGATTGTGTTTTTCTAGCAAAAATGTGTGAATTTATGATATCATAATAATAGTTATGGTTAAGTATGAAGTGGATGGGACTAGTGCGAGAGCACCTCGGGAGGATGGCCCATCTTTGCGTTTGGTTGATGATACAATAGGTTCGGATGTATCGGGGCATAATGGTATTGCTCCAGATAGTTCGAAGAAGGTAGGTGGTTTTAAGAAGACCCCAAAGTTAATTAATTTTGCTGAGGCAGCGGAGCGGTTGCGTGGGGGTGAAGTTGCGGCAAGTAGGGGAGTAGGGCAACGAGATACTGGTGGACTGGATGAAGTTAAAGAGAAAGAAGATGAGGGTGGTGGGCTATATTCTGGCAATGGTAAAGAGTCAGGGTCTAAAAGTGGTAAAAATAGTGCTAATGGTATAGTGGGCTGGTTGCAAAAGAATATACCAATGGGCCTTATCTTTGGTTTGATTTTTGGTATTGCTGGAGTTATAGGTGGATCACAGCTATTCCAGCCATTCAGTTTGCTGGCACAGTTCCAAGAGACTTTTAATTCTATGCATATTTCGGCAAATACTAGATCCCAGGCATTTTTTAGAATGCAAATGGATTCTGGGAGGGTGAAAAATCCAATTAAGGGAAAAATTTTTGGGGCAGATACATTTAAGATCACGAAGAAACAGGCAGCGAGGTTATCGCAGCAGGGGATTGACTATGACAATGATTTTGAAGGAACTGGTGTAAGAGTACTAAAATTCGATGATGGCAGCGGTGAAATTCGAGTAGTGGCGGCAGATGAAAAATCCCTTAGTAAGTTGAATGATGCGATTTCGATAAAGAATGCGGGTTCGGATATAACGACAAAATATAATGCAGATGCAATTACGTTTGATAAACTATATATGGAGAATGCGGACTTTTATAATGGTTATAATAAAGGCTCGATGACATGGCGGGGAGCGATTGCGAATTGGTTTAGTACAAAGACTGCAGAATTTTTGAATAGTAATAAGATTACGAGGAATTTGTTCCAAGATTTTCAAGAGAAAGTGGCGGCGGCTAATGAGGGAAATACTAGAACGGTGGCTACGGATATGATTGCAAAAAGAGCTGATGAAATAGAAGATGGGGGGATAAAACTAGTGGGGGCGGATGAAGATGTCAAAGATGAGGAGGGAAAAGTAATAGAAGAAGGTGGCAAGAAGGTGACAAAAGGTGTCGATACTTCAGAAGTCGTTCCTAGTGAAAGTAGCAATCCGAATGGTGCGAATTTTAGAGATAGCTCTATTGATACAAATGCTAGTAGTGCTGGGTATTCTAATGGTAGCGATTCATCTAAGTCTTCTAGAATTAGCCGATCAAATATGGATGTTGATGCGGTGAAGGGTAAGCTGCAGAGCATTTCGGGTACGGTACAGAAAGGCGCAAATATTGCTTGTGCTGCATTGAATGTGGTGGGAGCAGTAAGTTTACTAGTGACTGCTAGTGAGGCCTTGCAGATTATTAATTTGGTGTCGGCGTATTTTGAGGCTATTGATAAAGTGAAGGCTGGCGATGGGTCGGATTCGCCGATTCATGAGCTGACTGGGGCATTGAATGAACGGAAAACCAATACGCATACCGAGATAGTGAGTACTAATGAGACTTGGAATAATAATGATCAAAATTCAAATTTCATTAATGGTGGGGATGGTGGCATTAAGACTTTGGATAGTAAAGAGACCGAGTCCACAAAGACAGCGATGGAGTCAAGTGGTATCGTGGCTCTGTATAGTGGTGGCAAAGTGGATGTGAACGATGCGAGTGTAAAGAGTTTTAACTTTACTAGTAGCATTAAGAGTATATTGGGCGGTATAGGTGTGAGTATGAAGGCTTTTGAAACTTGTGCGATTGCAAAAATTGCAGCTAATGTAACAAGCGCTGCATTAGATGCGATTACGATTGCTGGGTGTATTTTAGGTTTGGCTGGTGCGGCATTTACCTTTGGCGTTTCGGCATCTGCTTGTGGCCCATTTGTTACAAATTCCTTGGTTGGTATGGCGCTTGGTGTAGCAATTGGCGTGACTGTGGCTGGAATAATTGCGGCTATTGTGCCAACTGTAGCTAGTATGATGACACGAGACCTAATCAACGATATTGGTGGCGAGGACTTGGGGAATGCTTTGACATCTGGAGCAAATATGTATTTGGGTAATACACATAGATCTAATGGTGGTTCATTGGCTACAATAGATCAATATGAGAGTTTTGCCTTGGCGCAGAATCAAGTGATTGCAGAAAATGCTAAATATGAACGCCAAACCAAAGATCCATTCGACATAACATCGAAATACACTTTTATGGGGACATTATTAACGCAGCTGATGAATTTTACGAGTGCAACTTCGTTGACAAAGGTGATTACATCGAGTAGCTCTGTGGTATCAAATTCTATTGTGGCGTTAACGCCTACGGCTTCGGCTTATGATGTAGCAAAGACCTTGCCGGAGAGCATAGAAGAATATGCTGATACGTGCCCATATTTGGCTTCGATCGGAGCAATCGGTGATGCATACTGCAACCCGTATTCTGTTACTGATATGTCTACCATTAATGAAGATCCTTCGGCAGTGATAGAAAAAATAAGTGATAATTTTCAAGAAGAAAGTACTAGTGATGGTAATGTAAAAATTAATGGTAATTCGGATCTAGCTAAATATATTATATATTGTGATCAGCGAGAGTCGGCATTTGGTATTGCAGATCAGAATATAGCGAATAGCGTTGATGAGTGGTCTGCAAGAACTGGTTCCTCGGGATTGGATACTGGTGTTAATGCTGCTATAGGTGCGGTGCCGGTACTTGGCGATGTGATTGATGTGATGAGTAATAGCAATATGCTTGAAAATTTGGGTTATATTAGCGGTGAGTCTTGCGTGGCTGGAAATACTGTCAATAATACGAAGGCGCCTGGCTGGAATGAGGCTAAGTATTATCAAAGATTTATCGAGGATCAATCTTTGGCCGAAACAATGGGGCTAATTGAAGAATCGGCTGTGACAGCTTTTGTAAGAGAATACCGCGAGGAGCACCCATTGGATAATTCTTATGAAGGAATTTTGGCAAGGTATTCTGGGCTTACAAAGGATGATGTAGTTGCGGTGTTGGACTTTGTGGAGTATGCGAATTACGTTGCAAATTACGATCCATCTGAGCGATACGCATTTGGCATGCCGGCCGTAGAGATAGAGAAGGAACTAAAGTTTGATAATGACAATAAAGTAGCAGATAATATATGGGGGATATTACTGGGCTATATAAGCTATGCCGATCTGCGAAATAGAAGTTTTGCAATATAAAAAATAAGGCTAGAAGCCTCCATCTCTTAATTATATCACAGATTGTAAAAAAAGTCAAGTAGGGTTATAATATATATTATATATGGTAGAGTTGGAAAGATTAAAACAAGAACTAAAAAAAGTGAATGCGGAGTATGCAGGGATTCGTGATGTACCAGTGGAAGAGCGAGCAGAATTCGGGCGCAAGATAAATGAGAGAAAGCGGGAAATTTTGGCAAAGATGGCCGAAGTTGAAAGGATGGCGTTGGATGCCGAGGTGGAGCCAATAGACATTACGGCTTTCACGGCGCCAAATGAACCATTGCCAGAATTATATCCTCAGGATTTCGGTTCGGAGCATCCTTTGATGGCAGAATTAGATCGTGTGGCAGAAATTTATCAGATGATGGGGTTTGATGTGGTGGAGAGCCGGCAGTTGGATGATGAATATCACATGTTTGATAGTTTAAATTTTGCTAAGGAGCATCCGGCACGGGATGGGTACGATACTTTTCGTACGGAAGAGGGGCTAATCCCGCCGGCACATACTTCTACGATGCAACATAGGGTTTTGAAGAGATATAAAGATAAATTGGCACAAGGAAAAAATATCGCCGTGGTGGTGCCGGGGCGAGTCTATCGTAATGAAGATGTAGATGCCACGCACGAGCACACGTTTTATCAGTGCGAAGGGGTATATGTGTCGAAAGATTGCAATATGGGACAGATGCTGGGAATTCTTAGAGAGTTTTTTGAGAAATATTATGAGCAAAAGTTGGAAATCAGAACACAGCCAGGGTATTTCCCGTTTACGGAGCCATCGCTCGAATTTATGATTGAAAAGCCGAAGTCGCTAGGTGGCAAGAAAGGTGACTTTTTGGAAATGCTGGGCTGCGGAATGATCCATCCAAATGTATTAAAAATGGCAGGGATTAATCCGGAGGAATATCATGGCTTTGCATGGGGCGGAGGGATTGATAGGCTAGTGATGCTACGCTATGGGCTGGAGGATGTGCGCTATTTTGAGTCTGGTAAACTTAACTTCTTGAAGGAGTTTTAATATGAAAATTTCATTAAATTGGCTGAAAAAATATGTAGATGTGAAAATATCGGATGATGAGCTGGTGCGGCTAATCGGTGCGCGGCTGGTAGAAGTAGAGGGCGTAATAGATGAAATGCATAAATACGACAATATATATATAGTACGGGTAGAAAAGGCGGAGAAAATACCAGATACACATCTTACTTTGTGCCAGATTAATGTGGGCGATGTGGAAGTACCAAAGGTAGAGAAGAATGCGGATGGCTTAGTGCAAGTAGTATGCGGGGCACCAAATGTGCGTGAAGGAATGTTGGCGGTGTGGATAGCTCCGGGTGCGGTGGTGCCGGTGAGTGTAAACGAAGATGCACCGTTTGTGATTGGTAAGCGTAAGATGCTGGGTAAGTACGAGTCTAATGGCATGCTGGCGGGGGCAGATGAGCTAGATTTTGATGATAAGCATGAGAAAATCGCCGAGATCGACCCAGAGGCAGCGAAGCCGGGGGATTTACTGGCTGACGTGTTTGAACTAAATGATAAAATTTTGGAGATTGAAAATAAATCTTTAACTCACAGGCCGGATTGTTTTGGGATGATTGGGTTTGCGAGGGAAGTTAGTGGAATTCTCGGGCAGGCTTTTGCTGAATCTATTTCTTCGGTATCGGGACTTGAATTTTTAAGCATCTCATACGCTGGGTCGCGGGCAGAACCGCCCCTACGGGGCGAACCTGTCCGGCCCGGCAGGAATATAGGTGTTAAAAATTCAAATCATTTTATGATGCCGAGAGAAACAGATTCAACCGCCTGCCCAATAACTGTCAATATTGTCGAGCCGAATATCTGTGCTCGCTATAGCGCAATCATCTTGGAAAAACATGGGGAATTAAGACAAAAGTATCTAACTTGGCAGGATACAATTTTGGCTAAGTCTGGGATGCGGCCGGTGGACCCAGTGGTGGATGCGACTAACTATTTGATGCTATTAACTGGGCAGCCTTTGCACGCTTTTGATTATGGCAAGTTTGTGGCAGTAGGCGGTAAGGATAAGCCGGAGATTATTGTGCGTTTGGCTAAGAGTGGAGAAAAATTAACTTTGCTGGATGGTAAAGAGGTTGATCTTAATGAAAATGATATCGTGATTGCCAGTGGAAGTGTGCCGGTAGCGTTGGCTGGAGCGATGGGCGGTAAGTCGACAGAAATTGATGAGAATACACGAAATGTTATTGTCGAATCGGCAACGTTTAGTTTGTATAATCTGCGCAAAACACAGATGGCGCATGGTATTTTTTCTGAGGCTATTACTAGATTTACCAAGGGGCAGCCATCTTATCAAACTTTAGCAGTAGCAGAAGAATGTGCTGAAAAATTGGCAGATGGATATAGAGTTGCGGACATAGTCGATGAATATCCAAATTTAGAGAAAAACATTGTAGTAGAAGTTACAACGGATGAAATAAACAGTCTTTTAGGCACAAAATACAATAAAGATTTAATTATTGAGACTTTGGAAAATGTGGGATTTGTTGTAAAGGAAAGTACTAATAACCTAGAGGTGCTTGTGCCAGAATGGCGAATGGATGTCCATATTAAAGAAGATGTAATTGAGGAGGTGGGTAGGCTACTAGGTTATGATAATATTGTTCCGACTTTACCATTGCATCAAACGGCGGGTCTAAATAGAATGTGGGAATTGAAGAAAGAAATTCGTAGGATAATGCGAAGATATGGAGCGAATGAACTTTTGACATATAGCTTTGTTTCTGAGCGATTGCTTGAGAAGTCTAATCAGGACCCAAATAATTCGTATAAAATTGTGAATTCGATTAGTCCGGAGTTGCAATACGTTAGGCAGTCTATTGTTCCAAGCCTATTAGAAAAGGCTTACGTAAATCAAAAGATTCCATTTGATAAGTTTACACTCTATGAGATGAATAAGGTTTATCAAAAATCTTGGGAACTTGATGAGGAAAATGTGCCAGTAGAAAAGATGCAGATGGGCATGGTGATAGCCGAGCGTAAAGGAGTGGATATAGCATACTACAAGGCAAAGAAGTACGCGGAAGAATTATTAAAAGAGTTGAATATCTCGGTGAAGTTTTTGCCGCTCAAGAGCAATATGGCAGAAAATAGGCCATTTGAGCCAAAGCGAAGCGCGGAGATAGTTGCGAATGATGGTGCAACGATTGGCGTAGTGGGTGAGTTTAAGCATTCGGTGCGACGAAACTTTAAATTGGCGGAATATTTAGCCGGGTTCGAGTTGAGCCTAGATGAAATAATGAAAAAAGCGAATTATAAGAAGAAAGTATATTTAGGTGAAATTGATAAACGTGATTTGACGGTGAGGACCACTGGTACTTATGCGGAGTTAGTCGAAAAGATTGAAAAAGTTCTTGAGAAAAGTAATGTGGCAGCTGAGATTATGCCACTTGCGATCTATCAGCCGGAAGGCATAAAAGAAAAGAGTATTTCGGTACATTTAGAATTTCATCAGAAAGTTGATGAAAAGCTGATGGCAGAGCTTGAAGAATTGTAATTGGTTTGCAGTTTTAAAATGTCTATGCTAATATAGAGGTATGATTTTGCTCGATAACGTGACAAAACAGTATCCTGGCGATGAGAAGCCAGCGTTAGATGATGTGTCCCTGCACATCGAGCCGAATGAATTTGTCTTTTTGGTGGGTAAGTCTGGTGCTGGTAAGTCTACGCTGATGAAAATGATTACTAAAGAAGAAATCCCGGATTCTGGAAAAATTATTATTGGTGGAATAGATTTAGATTATGTAAAAAAGCGCCATATTCCGGGATATCGTAGGCGGCTGGGGGTGGTATTTCAAGATTTTAAGTTGTTGCCGCGACGGACAGTTTACGAGAACGTGGCTTTTGCGTTGGAAATTGCTGGGATGAGTGGTAAAGATATTCGTAAAACAGTGCCAAAGGTACTAGAACTCGTAGATCTTTTGGATCAGGCAAAGAAATTTCCCCATCAGCTGTCTGGCGGACAGAAGCAGCGCGTATCGATCGCGCGAAGTGTGGCGAGGCAGCCGAAGATTTTGATCGCTGATGAGCCTACGGCGAATCTAGATAAGCTAACTACGGAAGAAATCATCGGGCTACTTAAGCGCATTAATGATTTTGGTACGACAATTTTGGTAACAACTCATAATGAAAATATAGTAAATAATTTGCAAAAACGGGTCGTAACTTTAAAGGATGGCAAGATTGTTAATGACCAAAAAAATAATGGAATTTATAAGTTGGATGAGACTCCGGTGCCAAAAATGCCAGTGCGTGTGGTGCAAACCCCGGGGCATGCATTAAAGCAACGTAGAAGGGTGATTTAGAATGGCGGAAAATGAGGTAATACCAAAAGAAGATTCTAAAGAATCTAAAAATAAGAAATTGAAGAAAGTAACAAAGAAAAGCTTGCGTGTGATGCAAAAAACACGGCAGAAGCATCCGATACGAACTCAGGCGCGGATTGTGAAATATGGCACTAGCGGCTTCTCGCGTAATATTTGGTTGTCCAGTGCGGCTACGGTAGTAATGGCCGTTACGTTGATTATTCTGTTTGTGACTGTGGTGGCTAGTATTATTTTGACTAGCACGGCAGAAATGATGAAAGATAAGATTGATATTACAATATACATAAAGCCAAATACTTCGGAAGAGGTGCTAAGCGAAATGGCGGCTGTAATTAAAAGTGATAAAAACGTAAAGAGCGTGGAGTTTTCAACCTCGGAGGAGGAATATGCTAAATTTTTGGAAGAGAATGCGGATAGTGATGAGGTGATAAATATCCTGGATGAGGACATGAAAAAATTGATGATTGCCAAAATGCAGGGTACGATGCGCGTAAAGGTATACGATGTGGATAATTTGACAAGTGTGAAAAATCTAGTAGAGGCAGATGGGTTGTTTAAAAAATATACCGACACGGAAAAAGCACCGACTTATGATGTTAACCAGGCGGAGATTGCTACGATTACATCTTGGGCACGGATTGCGAGGACAGGTGGTTTGATATTGGCGGTGGTGTTTTTGGTGATTTCGGTGCTTATCATATTTAGTACGATTCGGATGGCGATATTTTCGCGACGGGAAGAGATTTATATGATGAAGCTAGTGGGCGCTGAAAAGCGTTTCATTCGTGGGCCGTTTTTGGTGGAAGCGGAGATTTGTGGAGTGATTGCTGGGCTAGTAGCGGCTACAATTAGTTATTTTGGCTTTATGTTTATGGCGCCGAAGTTGGCTGGCTATGGAATTGATGTATCAGCGATTTTGGAAGTGTTGGAGTCAAACAAATTAATTTTAGTGTATTTGGTATTTTTGGCTGCTGGTATTATTATTGGGCGAGTTTCGGCGAGGCTGGCCGTATCCAAATACTTGCATAAAACATAACAATGCTTTTAGTGAAAGTAGACTTGTGTTTTTGACCAATATGTTATAATAAGGTTATGGTTAAAATAAACATTAGAAAAATACTGTTTAGTGGGGCAGTTTTTGGAATGGTGATGGTATCAGTGATTGGTGCAATAGTGAAAGATAATGCAAGTGGTATTTCGAGAGCATGTCAAAACTCTGCGGCTTGTCGGGAGGCAGTGGAGAAAGAGCAAGAGGCAAATAGAAATGCAGCAGCAGCAGCTAATTCGGCAAGCTTGTTTCAGATGAAAGTAAATGAGCTTTCGGTAGAGATTGCTTCGCGTGAGTCGGAAATAGCCCAGACTGAAGCAAATATAAAAGAATTAAAGAAACAGATTCGTGAAACTGAGCTAAAGCTTGAGGAGCAGCAGGAAGCTTTGGCGGAACTTTTGATTAATATGCATTTTGATAGTGATTCGGAGCCAATTAAAATCTTAGCAGGGTCTAGTTCGATTTCAGATTTAGCAGAGAAGGCAGCTAGAGAAGAGGTGGTAAAGCAGCAGATCAGCGTTTCGGCGGCAGCAGTGCGCGACACAAAAGAACGTTTGGAGGCAGATAAAGCAGAAGTGGAAGATTTGTTGGCAAGGCAGCAGTCGGCAAAGGAGGCCCTAGTGGCGAAACGTAGTGAACAACAGGGGCTGGTAGAGAAATATAAGAATGATGCAGAGGCTTACGCTGAGGTAGCTAAGGCGGCTCAGGAGGCTCAGCGTGCAGCCGAAAAAGCCGAGCAGGAGGCTCATCCAGAACGTTATGGAGGTAGTATGTATACCGGGGTGAATACTTATCCATGGCAAGAGGATTGTCCTGGGAAACAGGATTGGTATGGTACGGTGTGGGATGGCTATTATATCGGTGGTTATGTGTGTGAGTGTGTAAGCTATACCGGATGGAAGGCTTACGAGGCTTATGGCTTGGTATTAGCGTGGGGAAATGCTTCTACTTGGGATGATAGGGCAAGAGCAGCAGGGTATGTGGTGGATCATAATCCGGCAGCTGGTACGATTGGCCAGGATGATGGTGGAATATATGGACACGTATTCTGGGTTGAAAGCGTAAATGGCGATGGTTCTATAAATGTGACCGAATATAATAATTCTTATGCTACGTATTTATATTCTGGCAATTCGCATTTCGGCGATTTTGGTGCACGTACTATTAGTGCGGGGCAGGCAAGCATGTATAATTACATACATTTCTGATAATATTATGCTAAAATAGAATAATGAATAAGCAAAAGTGGGAAGAGAAGAAGACTAGTCTTGGTAATGCTATCATTATGTCTGCGATAGCGGCGGTGGTTGGCTTGGTGATTGGAATTAATTGGCAAAGTTGGTTTGGTGGTTTTGCACCATATTTGGGGTTAGAATCGGGCGTAAAATCCAATATGGACTGGTCTGCACTAGATGAGGTTTACAATAAACTAGCTAGCTCGTATAATGGCGAGATTGTAAAAGAAGATGTGATTGAGGGCGCAAAGAAGGGCTTAGTAGAGTCGCTGGGTGATGTTTATACTGTATATATGGATGCAGAGGAGACTTCTGATTTTTATAAAGATTTGCATGGCGATGTAGGCTCGGGGATAGGTGTAGAAATGGGACTTCGAGATGGCTATGTGCGGGTTTTGAGGACTTTACCAAATAACCCGGCGCGCAAGGCAGGGATATTGGCCGGTGATATTATCTATAAGGTGGATGGAGAAGAAGTATATAATCTTTCTGCAGATGAAATTGCCAAGAGGGTACGTGGCGAGGCTGGAACCGAGGTAACGGTAACGGTAGTGAGAGATGGGGAGGAAAAATCTTTTACTATGAAGCGAGAAGTGATTAATAACGTTTCGGCATATGTGGAGTATGATGGTAAAACGGCCATTATTACTATTACGAGGTTTGATAATAATACTGGTACTATGGTTCAGGGCTTTGCGAAAGAGTTTGCTAATAAGGGGATTAAGAAAGTGATTTTGGATTTGCGTGGTAATGGTGGTGGATATGTTGCGGCGGCGCAAGATTTGCTAAGCTTATGGTTGGATGGTAAGAAAATTTTAATTCAAAAGTCTAAGCATTTTGGCAATGATACTATGTCTACGGCTACCGGTAAGGCACTTTTGAAGGATATGGAGACTGTAGTGTTAGTAAATGGTTCAACTGCTTCGGCCTCGGAAATTGTGGCGGGGGCATTGCAGGATTATGGTAAGGCTATCATAGTGGGCGAGAAGACTTACGGTAAGGGTGTGGTGCAGAATTTATATGACTTATCTGGGGCAACAGTACTAAAAGTGACAACAGCGGAATGGTACACGCCAAATGATCGTTCTATCAATAAGACTGGTATTACTCCAGACATAGAAGTAGAGCGTACTTACGAGGATATCAATGCGATGCGTGATCCGCAAATGGATAAGGCGAAAGGTTTGTAGTGAAGATTGTCATTGCCACTGCGGTATATCATCCGATGATAAATGGGGTGGCAGTATTTGCGCATAGTTTGGCAGTGGGGCTCGCTAAGCGCGGTCATGAAGTGATGGTGATTTGTCCATCGCAGACTGGCAAGAATTATACACGGAAAGTGGATGGCGTAAAAACGGTATATTTAAGATCAGTACAGGCAAAGGTGTATCCAGATCAGATTCATACCGTACCAGCAAAGAAAAAAGTTTTAGGCGTGGAGCTGCCGCATTTATGGTATCAGCATGGCTTTAGGGTATCGGTGTTTCCGCAGAGAGAGGTAAAAAAAGTTTTAGATAAATTCCAGCCAGATGTGGTACATGTGCAAGTGTCTGACCCGATTGGTCTATCGGTGGTGTCGTATGCTCGGCGTAAAGGGATTCCGGTGGTGACTACGGAACATAACCAGCCCGATGTGATTACAGACCCTCTAAAGTTGCCATTTTTGGTGAAGAAGCCTGTAGATGCAATGCTTACGGCTTATTTTATAAATCGGCAGAGTAAAAGTGATTTTGTGACTATGCCTACCGAGAAGGCAATTAAAGATTTGATTTGGTCACGAGGAAAAGGTTTTCCGGTGCCGGTGGCGGCAGTGAGTAATGGGGTGGACTTGTCATCTTTTAAGCCTAGTAGGGTACCGGCGAGGATTTATGATGAATATAAAATTCCAAAAGACAGACCTATAGTACTTTATGTAGGGCGGGTCGATCCGGAGAAAAAAGTTGGTTTAGTGATAGATGCTTTTTTCAGGATGCAGAAAAGTGGAATAAGGACAGGGCGGCTAAGTACTAGGCCGTTTAGTCCATTGCTCGTAATTGTGGGGGATGGGGTAGATAAGAATCGTTTAATAAAGAAAGTAGAGGATGCAGGAGCTGGTGATTCGGTACTCTTTTTGGGTAAAGTCTTGCCACCGGATTTATATAGTATATATAATACAGCGGAAGTATTCGTAACAGCTAGTCCGATCGAGACTCAAGGAATAGTTTTAATCGAGGCTGCAGCTACTGGCTTGCCATTAATAGCGGTAGATGCTGGGGCAGTGGATGAAGTCTGTATTGATGGCAAGAATGGTTTTCTTTGTAAGCCTGGTGATATAGATGAAATGGCTGAGGCGATAATGAAAATTCTGATGAATAAGAATTTGAGGGGGCGTTTTTCTGAGAACTCTATCAAAATTGCTAGTAAGCATGATTTTGAGAGAACCCTAGATAGTTTTACAAATATTTATGAACGGGTGATAAAAGAAAAAAGACATGAAAAACGGGCGCACTAGTGCGCCCGTTGAATGGGTTGTTACGCTGTTGATTCGTTTCTTCGGCGGATCTGTTCCGCCTCCTTTTTGAAGCGTTTAGCTTCCTTCTCGAGTCGTTCGGCATCCATTACCCTACATCGAGCAAGTTTATCGAGCGTTTCTATTCGGCGCTCGAGCTTCTCGATGTCGGCTTTGTTGACACCGATGCGGTGACGAAAGAGTGTTGTCGTGTTGCATGCCTGGAGTACGCCCATTCCTGTGAATATTATTGCCAGTATGAGTCCTATGATAATATAAATTACCATAGCACCCATGGTGCCGATCACTGTGACCGTAGGGCCGTGGTACTCGAGCAGTGTGCTAACGGCGGCTGCTGTTCCCAGCAATCCGCCTATGCCGCCGAATAAGGCGGCATAAACCTTCATGGCCATTTCTTCGTGCGCCACTCTGGCGCTGAGCCATTCGTTTTGCCTCTGGATCTTTTGGATCCTGCGGCGTTTTTTCTTTGCTTCACCAAGGCTACCCGCTGCCCTTTTGCGGGCTTTGGCAGCCTCTTCCAAAGAGGCCTTAGCATCAAGTATTACGCCATCGGCGATATATTTGTCGATGGCGTTCTTGGTCGCCCTGTTCATCTCTGCTGCTGTTCTGAAGACTATGACTTTACCCATTTTTACATTCCTCCCCAATGTTTTTGTTTGTTAATGTACTTTTTTAATTATAGCACACTTAATACAAAAAGTCAATACCTGCTTGTGGTTATTTGGAATATAACAGAGGTAAAATTAAGCAACGATATTGATGAGATGGGTGTTTTTAGGGATAATGACTTTGCGTGGAGCCGAGGGGACAAATTTCTTGACATTAGGGTCTTTAAGGGCTAGCTCTGTGAGCTTTGCTTCATCCGTGAGAAATTTTGCTGGTACAGAGAGTCTGGCGCGAAGTTTGCCGTTGACCTGAACTACTAGCTCCACGGTATCGGATGTGAGATATTTTTCATCCCATTTTGGCCATTCATCATCAGAGTCTAATTTTTCTAGCATTTCGGAGGCAAGATGCGGGGCAAAAGGTTTTAGCAACTTTGCAAGTATGACTAAATCTTCGTGATTGGCGCCTTGCTTGTATAATTCATTGACATATTCCATTAGGGCAGCAACTGCGGTGTTGAACTGGTATTTATGAATGTCGGTGGTGACTTTCTTGATGGTCTTATGCCTTATCATGCAGGAATCAGAAGATTCTGTTTTGCTATTTGTATCGTCGAATACCAAAGTCCAACAGCGGTTCAAGAAGCGATAGACACCGCCTACGGAGCGGGGATCCCAGGCAGCATCTTGATCGTATGGGCCGATAAACATTTCGTAGGTGCGGAGAGTGTCGGCACCGTAGCCATCATTAATAACATCTAGTGGATCGATAACATTACCCTTGGATTTGCTCATTTTTTTGCCATCTGGGGCGTTGATGTAGCCATTATAGAGTAAGCGCTTAATGGGCTCGCGAAATGGTAAATAGCCCTCATCGGCAAAGAATTTGCACCAGAAGCGGATATATAGGAGGTGGGCTACGGCGTGGTCGGCACCGACATAAACATCGGTGGGCTCCCAGTACTTGATGGCTTCGGGGTCCCAGGCGGCTTCTTTATCGTGTGGGGAAGCATAGCGCCAGAGGTACCAAGAGGAGCAGGCGTAGCCATCTAAGGTATCGGTTTCGCGAGTCATTTCCTCGCCATCTATGGTGACTTTGAGCCAATCTTTGGCTTTGGCGAGAGCGCTATGACCGGAGTTATCCGGTTTGTAGTCATCCACTTCTGGAATTAAGACCGGTAATTGATCCTCTGGAATAGGATGAGGATTGCCTTCTTTGTCGTAAGCAATGGGGATGGGGCAGCCCCAGTAGCGTTGGCGAGAAATTAGCCAGTCGCGCATACGATATGTAACTTTAGGTGTGCCGAATAGGTCACGGTCGCAAAGTTCAGTCTCTACTATTGGTAAGTCGAATTTTTCGGCGAATTCGCGGTCGCGTTCATCCATAGCGGGGACTGCCATGATGGCACCAGTACCATAGCCGGCAAGAACATAATCAGCGACCCAGATAGGAATTTTTTCTTTGGTGGCAGGGTTGATGGCATAGCTGCCAGTGAAGACACCGGTTTTTTCTTTGTTTTCCTGGCGTTCGATTTCGGATTTCTTGAGTGCGGCGGCTTTGTATTCTAGAACTTTTTCGCGGGTATCATCAGTAAGAAGTGCATCTAATCCAGGGTATTCTGGGGCGACCACTAGGAAGGTAGCGCCATAAATAGTATCGGGGCGAGTGGTGAAGACTTTTAATTTGCGAGAGGATGGTAAAGTGCCCCTCTCGGACACACTCAAGGGCGCTCGCCCAAGCTTATGGTCCTCGTGGGAGCTTTGTTCACCTTCTCTTGCGATCGGAAAGTCTATCTCGGCACCAACGGAGCGGCCGATCCAATTTTTCTGCATGGTTTTGATTTTGTCTGGCCATTCGAGATGGTCGATCTCATCAAGAAGTTCATCGGCGTATTCGGTGATTTTGAAGAACCATTGCTTCATTTTTTTCTTTTCGACTTCGTGGCCACAGCGCCAACATTTGCCGTTTTCGACTTGCTCGTTAGCAAGAACGGTTTGGTCGACTGGGCACCACCATTGGTAAGATTCTTTTTGGTAGGCGAGACCTTTTTTGTAGAGCTGAAGGAAACACCATTGGGTCCATTTGTAATATTCGGGGTCTGAGGTATTGATTTCGCGTGACCAGTCAATGGCAAAACCTAAGCGCTTGGCTTGCTTGCGGAAGTTGGCGATATTGACTTTGGTGACTTCTTGTGGAGCGGTGCCGGTCTTGATGGCATAATTCTCAGCTGGAAGGCCAAAGGTGTCATAGCCAAAAGGGCGAAGAACATTTAAACCTTGTTGGCGATAGAACCGTGTGAGCACATCGACAATGGTGAAATTGCGGACATGTCCGACATGCAGGCCTGCGCCTGATGGGTAAGGGAACATTTCGGCGAGCATCATTTTGGGTGTGCCGACTTCTTCCTTAGCCTTGAAGGGCTCAGTTTCTTCCCAGATTTTTTGCCATTTTTGTTCGATTTTAAGCGGTTCGTATCTTTCCATGGGGATATTATAACATATTTTGGTGTATAATATAGAGATGAGAATGATTTTAGTGCTTGATAATATACGCTCTACTTATAATGTGGGGGCGATTTTGAGAACGGCGGAGGGATTTGGGGTAGAGAAGGTGATATTGTCCGGCTATACGCCGAGGGTACATGACATGAGTTTACTGCCGCATCTCAGGGCGAAGTTGGATAAGGAAATACATAAGACAGCTTTGGGGGCGGAAGACATGTTGGATATTTATTCGTGTGATGATATATTCTTGGAACTAAATAGCCTAAAAGAGCAGGGGTGGCAAGTGCTAGGGCTAGAAAATAATATAGAAGAAGTACCGATTTTAAAGTTGAATGATCCGAAATTAACAGAGAGCTTATCGGATAAAGTAATCTTAATTTTGGGTGAAGAGGTAAATGGGATAGATTATTCACTGTATGATGTAATTGATCTTTTTGTAGAGATACCAATGAGAGGGCAGAAAGAGTCATTTAATGTATCGGTAGCGGCGGGCATTGCTATTTATGGTATAATGAAAATATGATTAAAATTTATACAACTTCAACTTGTGCGTATTGTCACGCATTGATGGATTGGCTAGATGATATGGGGGTGGAATATGAGGAAGTGGATGCTACGCAGCATCCGGATATTGCTGCTGTTCCGGTAACAGAGATTGATGGTAGGCGAATTGTGGGGTTTGATCGCCCAGCAATAAAAAAGGCGCTAAAAGAAGCGCGGGAATAGGTCTATACTATCATTATACCATACTTGACTTAAAAAGTCAATATCTTGATTGTTTGATAGAAAAGTGATAGAATGATTAAAATTATCTATTAATTAAGGAGCGATATGCCTGAACCTAAAAAGCAGAGTAGCCCACGTAAGACCGGACTACGCAGGAGTCATTTGAGGCTTGAGCTAGCTAGGAGAGTAAATAAGATTTCTCCAGTGAAAGCGTTTGAGACTAAGAAAAAGACCCCAAATCTTAAAGTTAAAACCAATAAAAAAGCACTAAGCAGAAAAGAAGTTTAAAAAATATGGCAAGTAATCGGCATTTAGGTAGAGTAATTGTATTGCAAAGTCTGTACGAATACGAAATAAGGACTTTGGCAAAGGATCCGGAAGTCGATTTGGATGTTATTGTTGCAAAAAACATCGAGCCATACGAAAAAGCTTTGGGCGATACTGAGTTTGTTTATAACTTAGCACATAAAGTGGTGGAGAATTTTGAAGTACTAGATAAGGCGCTGGCGCCGATGGCGCCAGAGTGGCCAATTAGTTCTATCGCAGCAATAGATCGCAATGTCTTAAGGATGGGGCTGTATGAGCTTTCGGAGTGTCGGGATACGATTCCGCCGAAAGTAGCTATTAATGAAGCTGTGGAGCTGGCAAAGGCATTTGGTAGTGAGAACTCATCGAAGTTCATCAATGGAGTGCTTGGTACGGCGTATAGGCAGCTGGGAATTGTTGAAGAAAAAAATGAATCAGGAAATAAAACCATCAAGGGAACCGTTGGCACGGAGAGCACTGAAGGTGCCGGAGGCGCTGCCGACCGAGAAGATTAGGGAATCTACTCTTGATAAGATAAAGTCGGCTGTTTTTCGCAAAAAAACAGCAATTCAGGAAATAGTGCGCGAACCGACTTCTGGTGGGGTGGTTTTTCGTTTCACTAGAGATAAGAAGGATATTGAGATTCTACTGATTCAGGATTCGAAGGGACGTTGGACTATACCCAAGGGTCATATTGAGCCGGGAGAGACCGCAAAGGTGACAGCGAGGCGTGAAATTGAAGAAGAAACTGGGTTGTCCAACATTTCGGTTTTGACATGGTTGGGAAAAATCCATTTCAAATACCGTAGAATGGATAAGCTAGTATTAATGACTACGCAGGTTTATCTGGTGCAGGCGCTTGATAACCATGAGACACCAACGCCGGAAAAGTGGATGAAGGGGATAAAATGGTTTTCGTTTGCGGATGCACTAGATGCGATAGAATATGAAGATATTGAAAAGTTGATGCTGATTGCAAAAAAGAGGATAAGAGCGGGGGATTATTAATAGATTAAAGTCGTGTTTGTATTAAAAAGTTGGGTTTTTATTAGAAATGCGGATTTAATGAACTAAAAAGGAGGAAATAATGGACCTAAAACCATATCAAGATTTTGCCAAGGATAAGTTAGGGTTTGAGTTTAATGATATTGACTTGTTGGTAACAGCTTTGACTCACCGGAGCTATGTTAATGAACATAAAAAAGTGCATGATCATAATGAGCGGTTGGAGTTTTTGGGTGATGCAGTACTAGAATTGGTATCTTCGGACTTTTTATACCGAAATTATGACTACCCGGAAGGAGTAATGACTGCACTGAGGGCGGCGCTAGTAAGGACAGAATCTATTGGCGATGCAGGAAAAGAACTTGGGTATGAACCGTTAGTAAGGCTCTCTAAGGGTGAAAAAAATGGCTCAGAACGGGCTCACGATGTAATATTGGCGGATTGTTTTGAGGCGGTGATCGGGGCGATTTATTTGGATCAGGGGTATGAAGCAGCTAAAGAATTTATTGCGAAACATATTTTAGTGAAAATTGATATGATTTTGGAGGAAGGTAGTTGGCGGGATCCGAAATCTTACATTCAAGAGTTGGCTCAGAAATTTGATGGTGTTACCCCGGTATATCGTACATTGCGAGAGGAGGGGCCAGATCATGATAAGACTTTCACTGTAGGATTATATGTGGGCGAGAATTTAAAAGGTGTAGGCATGGGCCATTCTAAACAAGAGGCTCAGACCATGGCGGCGCGTGAAGGGGTGAAAGCTTATAGAAGCTTACAGAAATAATATAAATAGGTATGAATAATTAATAGGGGGTTTCTTTTATAGAATTTTGTGATATAATATGAGAGATAAATTAACTAAAGGAGAAGAATGCTAGCGATTCGCATGCAACGTAATGGCCGGTCACATTATCCAACGTACCGGATAGTCGTCCAAGAAGCGCAGCGCCACCCATTATCGGGCCGCGTAGTAGCTGAGGTCGGCAATTATAATCCAGCTACTAAGGCTTTAACCTTAGATAAAGAGATGGTAGAAAAATATTTAAATAATGGCGCACAGCCATCTAGCCGTGTAGCGTTCATACTTAAGAAGAATGGCGTGAAGTTGCCAAAATGGTATAAAGAACCTGCACAAAAGAAGGTAGCAGCTAAACATGCAGATAAGTTGCGCAAAAATCAGCCAAAAGAAGAACCAGTAGAGGATCAGTCATCGGCTGAAGAAGTAGTGACTGAAACGGCATAAAATAATTTAAAATAGCCCCTTGGAGGGGCTATTTTTTGTGTTATAATAAATAAAAATAACTAATTTGGAGAAAATATGGCTACTATCGACCAACAATTCGTAGAATATATCGTAAAAACTCTAGTGAATAATCCAGACAAGGTTACGGTTGAGAGAAAAATAGATGAAAAAGGTGTATTACTTTCTTTAACGGTAGATCCAGAGGATGTGGGGCGCGTAATCGGAAGGCGTGGTGTGACTGCACAAGCGATTCGCGTATTGCTTAGGGCTTTGGGCACCAAGCAAGATGCTAGGTATAATTTGAAAATCGTGAATACCGATGAAGAAGGAGACTCTAGGGCTGAGAGAACGGAAGTGGTGGAGGATGCAACAGAGGAAGTGGAAGTAGAAGAGCCAGAGACAGAATCTTCTGAGCTTGCCGAAAAGACTCGCGCGGAACTAGCAGATTTGGATGATTTAGATATATAATTGGATTTGTAGAATAGCCCCCCAAAAAAAAAGGGGGGCTATTTTTTATGAAAAAAGTATTGCAAAAAATACGCCTTAATGTATAATTAAACATAAGCTAACTAACTGCGAGTCGGCTTATAGAAAAACACAATAAGTTGAGAGTTTATCTATGTCTAAAAAGTGCCTTCCGTTGAGGCATTTTTTGGTTTTGAAAGCATTATTAGGGCGCTCCGCTTTATCAGAAGATGCGTTGCTCGCTCTCCGTACCACTTAGTACGGTTCGCTCCGCTACTCCTTCTTTCTCGCGGAGCATCCCTACTAATGCTTCAAAAAATGCTAAAATAGTATTGAAAAGTTATTGGTGATATGGTAAACTTGAATATAAGAAGTAGTGTGCCCTGTTTTTGTAATCTTGTGAGAGCTGGCGACTCTCTGGGGGAGACTGGGCAGTAATCTTCAGCGCTAAAGATTAATAATAACACTAATAAAAGAGGTAGAATGGCTATAAAACCGAAGTCAGGTGAAAGAATATTTTTCACCGAAGGTGATCAAGCTCTTCCGATTCCGGATCTAACTGCGCATCAGAAAGATTCGTGGGAAGACTTTGTTGAAAACGGACTACGGGAGGTTTTTGCTGAGCTAAATCCAATAGATGATTATACTGGGCAAAAGCTATCACTCCGTTTTAAAGATTATTATTTTAAGGAACCAAAAGAAAGCGAAGAGCAGGCAAAATATAATCTTGCTACTTACGAAGCACCACTACATGTACTAGTTGAGCTAGAAAATAAGGTTACGGGTGAGAAGAAAGAGCAAGATATTTATTTTGGTGATTATCCTTGGATGACCGAGCGTGCAACTTTCATTATTAATGGTACTGAGCGTGTGGTGGTTTCACAACTGATTCGTTCGGCTGGGGTATTCTTTAGTGCTGAAACAATAGGACTAAAAAGATACTATGGCGCAAAAGTGATTCCGGGTCGTGGGGCTTGGTTAGAGTTTGAGACAGCGGCTAATGGTGCGCTTTATGTAAAAATTGATAGGCGAAGGAAAATTCCTGTAACTACCTTTTTGCGCGCACTAGGACTTAGTAAAACAGAGATTAAGGAAAAATTTGAAAATGTTGATACTGGTGAAAAGAGTTACATCGATGCTACTTTTGAGAAAGATGTAACTTCTAGCCAGGGCGAAGCTTTGCTTGAAGTATATCGCCGTTTAAGGCCAGGTGATCTAGCAACGGTGGAGAACGCAAAATCGATGATTGAGCGGACTTTCTTTGACCCGAAGCGCTATGACTATTCTAATGTTGGTAGGTTTAAGATAAATCGCCGATTGGGCTTTGATACACCAAATGATCCAGAGCATCGTACTTTGCAAATGGAAGATGTGATTGCGATTATTTCGGAAATTATTCGCCTAAATAATACTCAAGAGCCAGCAGATGACATCGACTCTCTTTCTAATCGCCGCGTGAAGTTAGTGGGTGAGTTGGTGCAGAGACAGTTTCGTTTAGGTATGTTGCGCTTGCAGCGTAATATTCTAGATAGGATGTCAATGGCGAATTTGGAAGAGGTTACCCCATCACAACTTTTGAACTCGCGTCCTGTGGTGGCTGCAGTAAAGGAATTCTTTGCCACTTCGCAACTTTCGCAGTTGATGGATGAAGTGAATCCATTCTCGGAGCTAGCGCATAAGAGGCGCCTTTCTTCGATGGGTCCAGGCGGTTTGACACGTGAGCGCGCTGGATTTGATGTGCGTGATGCGCATCCGACACACTATGGTCGTATTTGTACAGTGGAAACTCCAGAAGGTGGTAATGTGGGTTTGGTGCTAAACTTTGCGACTTATTCTAGAATAAATGAATATGGTTTTATCGAGGCTCCGTATCGAGTAGTAAAAGATGGTAAAGTTACTGATGAAGTAGTTTATGTTGATGCCGATACAGAAAACGATATGATTATCGCTGATGCTTCGGTGAAGCTGGACAAGGATGGAAAATTCGTAGAGGATTGGGTGTCAGCTCGTGTGCATGGGGCTCCATCACAGGTAGAGTCAAAGAGTGTAACACATATTGATGCAGCGCATAAAGAAATTCTTGGTGTATCTGCTAGTTTGATTCCATTTGTGGAAAAGAACCGTGTTGACCGGTCTTTGATGGCCTGCGCAATGCAGAAACAGGCGGTGCCTTTGCTTCGCCAGGATAACCCAGTGGTAGGCACTGGTATTGAATGTGAAGTCGCGAAGAATACATCTCAGCTAGTGATGGCTACCGGCAATGGTGTAGTGAAAAAGGCTGATGGTGATAGTGTAATTGTGACTTATGAAAAAGGTGGGGATAGGGAATATAAGCTACAACATTTTGAGAAGACCAACGATGACCGTTGTTATAATCAGCGTTGTAAAGTGTCGCGTGGTCAAAAAGTGAAAAAAGGTGATATCTTAATTGAGGGTGCTTCAATAAACGATGGTGAATTAGCCTTAGGGCGTGATCTTCTAGTAGCATTTATGCCATGGCGTGGCTACAACATGGATGATGCGATCGTGATCTCAAATCGTTTAGTAGAAGATGATACTCTAACATCGATCAATATTAAGGATTTCGATGTAGAGGTTCGTGAAACTAAACTTGGCCCAGAGCAAGTTACTCGCGATATCCCTAACGTATCCGAGCATTCTCTGCGCCACCTTGGTGAAGATGGCATTGTGACAGTTGGTTCGGAAGTGAAGAATGGTGATATCCTTGTCGGTAAAATTACGCCAAAAGGTGAGCAAGAACTCAGCTCTGAGGAAAGATTACTCCGTGCTATCTTTGGCGAAAAGGCCAAAGATGTACGCGATACATCGGTACGCATGAATGGTTCATCTACTGGTAAAGTTGTGGGTGTACGTATTTACACTCGTGAACAGGGGCATGAGCTAAAAGCTGGCGTATTAATGCAAATCAAGATATATGTTGCAGAAATGCGCAAAATTGGCGTAGGTGATAAGCTTGCAGGCCGACACGGCAATAAAGGCGTGGTTTCTCGCGTACTCCCAGTGGAGGATATGCCATTTATGGCGGATGGTACGCCAATTGATATCGTGCTTTCACCAATGGGTGTGCCTTCACGTATGAATCTCGGTCAGCTCTTTGAGACACATCTTGGCATGGCAGCAAAAGCTTTGGGCTATAAAGTGGCGACACCATCATTTAATGGTGTGCCGGATGAAGTAATCTCGGATGAGCTTGAAAAAGCTGGATTTGACAGAGATGGCCGTGTGCAACTTTATGATGGTTTGACTGGTGAGCCATTTGAAGAAAGGACTTCAGTAGGTGTGATGCATATGCTAAAGCTTCATCACATGGTGGAAGATAAGATTCACGCACGTTCAACTGGTCCATATACGATGGTAACTCAGCAGCCTCTTGGTGGTAAGGCACAAAATGGTGGTCAGCGTTTCGGGGAAATGGAGGTGTGGGCACTAGAAGCTTATGGTGCTGCTACGACTTTGCAGGAAATGCTCACAATCAAATCAGATGATGTATATGGTCGTGCTAAGGCATACGAAGCCATCATTAAACATGAACCAATTGAGGGGCCAAAGCTTCCAGAAGGTTTTAATGTCTTAGTGAAAGAACTTCAAGGTCTAGGTCTTAAGGTTGACTTACTTGACCATGGTGAATCTGCGGATGCAGGTGATGTAATTGAAAAGACATCAAGAGAGATTGAAAAGTACAAGGATGATCAATCCATCTATGATCAACATAAAAAGGATACTGAGCCGCAGATTCTGGATCTCGATGAAGATGAAGCTGAGGCGATGATGGAAGAAGAGGGTATTGAAATAACAGAGGTCGATGAGGATGATGGTACGGTTGACCTCGGAGAGGAGTTCTAATATGGCGTGGATGGATAATTTTATCAGCGCTTCGGACTTTGATTCAATTAGACTAACTGTAGCAAGTAGGGATGATATCCTGAACTGGAGCTATGGTGAGGTAACTAAGCCGGAGACAATTAACTATCGTACGCAAAAACCGGAACGTGATGGTTTGTTCTGCGAAAGGATCTTTGGGCCAACTAAAGATATTAATCCACATGATTCCAAGTTAAAAGGCGTAAGATCGCGTGAGGCAGCAGTTGACAAAGAAGGTAACTTGGTTACTAAGTCTATTACACGGCGTGAGCGTATGGGTCATATTGCGCTTGCGGCACCAGTGGCGCATATTTGGTTTATGCGTGGCGTACCTTCAGCTTTGTCATTGCTCTTGGACATTACCGTTAAGAATATTGAAAAGGTTGTGTATTTTGCGACCTACTTGATGACAGATGTAAAGACTGAAGAGATTCAGAAGACCTTAGAGAGTTTGGAAGGCCAAACGATGGCGGCTCGTGATGCTATTAGATTACGCTACGAGAAGGAATCTAAAGCTGAGGGTGCTGATGTAAAGGCTTTAGCAGAAGCTCAGACTAAGGAACTGGAAGAATTAGAGGCTGATTACAATTCACGTAAATCAATGTTGGATTCCTTCAAAAAAGGCGGTGTAATTACCGAGGTGGAATATCGTAACTTACCAGAAGAGTATGAAGATTTGATTACGGTAGAGATGGGTGCAACAGCAATTAAGAAGATGCTAGATGAGATCAATCTCGATCAATTAATTGAGGATTTACGCAAGGAAGAAGCTGAGGCTAAAGGTCAGAAAGAAAAGAAGATTCAGAAACGCCTCAAGACTCTTGAGGGTATGCAGGCAGCTGGAATTAAGCCAGAAGATCTAATCTTGACTGTAATACCAGTGATTCCTCCGGATCTTCGCCCGATGATTGCGTTGCCTGGTGGGCGTTTTGCAACATCAGACTTAAACGATCTTTACCGTCGAGTGATTAACCGTAATAATCGTTTGAAAAAATTGATAGATTTGAATGCTCCAGAAGTGATCTGTCGCAATGAGATGCGTATGCTCCAAGAGGCAGTAGATGCACTGATTGATAATTCTGCGGCGCATGGTTCACGTGGAGCTAACTCCACTAATGGTCGTCGCAAATTGAAGTCATTGTCTGATCTTCTTAAGGGTAAGCAGGGGCGATTCCGCCAGAATCTTCTTGGTAAGCGTGTGGATTACTCTGGGCGTTCAGTAATTGTAGTGGGTCCGGAGCTTAAACTTAATGAATGTGGTTTGCCAAAACAAATGGCGTTGGAATTGTTTAAGCCATTTGTAATTTCTTGGTTAATTGGTAATGAATATGCAAATAATATCCGTGCAGCCTCTAGGTTAATTGAAGCTAAAGAGACCATAGTATGGGATGCTTTGGATGAGGTAATTAAAGGCAAATATGTACTCTTAAACCGTGCGCCATCTTTGCACCGGTTGTCACTTCAGGCGTTCCAGCCAAGGCTTATAGATGGTAAAGCAATTAAGCTTCACCCATTGGTGGCATCTGGTTTTAATGCTGACTACGATGGTGATCAGATGGCGGTACATTTGCCTCTGTCAGATGCGGCGCAGGCTGAAGCGCGCGAGCTAATGTCTGCTTCGAAGAACTTGTTGAAGCCGGCCGATGGGTCACCGGTGCTTGCAATTTATCAGGATGTAGTGCTCGGAGCTTATTACTTAACTTATGATAAGCCTGGTACGGATACTGGTGAACCAAAAGCATTCTCGAGTGTATATGAAGCAGAGATGGCTTATGATCAGGGCATTATTGCTCTTCAGACTCCGATTCGGGTATTTGCGAAGAAAGAGATTCGTGATACTACTTTGGGTCGTGTAATTTTCAATGAAATTCTACCTAAGGATTATCCATATGATAATTCGGTACAAACCAAGAAGCACTTATCTAAAGTAATGGCTGATATCTTTGATCTTTATGGTTCGGAAGTAATGGTCAAGACCGCGGATGATTTAAAAGATTTAGCTTTTGAGTATGAAACGATTGCTTCGATCTCTACCGCTAAGGATGACTACCCGACTTATGATGAAATCGATGACTTTATTGCAGAGGGTGATGCTAAGACTGCTTTGATTCAGCAACAGTTCAATGATGGTTTGGTAACTGAAGAAGAGCGACATAAGCTTACAGTGGCAAACTGGCGTGATATCGATAAACAAATTTCAGATTTCTTGAAGGGTAAGCTTGCTGATATGGATACTGATATCGCGGTAATGGTAAACTCTGGTGCTCGTGGTAATATTTCGAATATTAAGCTTGCTTCGGCTGAGATTGGCATCATGGTGGATATTAACAATAATGAAATTGAGCTTCCGGTGAAGTCTAGCTACAAAAAAGGCTTAAACACTCTAGAGTCCTTTATAGCGACACGAGGCGCGCGCCAAGGTCAGGTGTCTACGGCGCTTCGTACTGCGGACTCTGGGTATCTAACCCGTAGGCTTGTTGATGTGTCACAGGATGTATTTACTGTTGATGAAGAGGCGGAAGATCCGGGCTTTATGGTGTATCGCAATGAGACTGAACTTTCTGGTATTGGTTTCGCAGCGAGAATTGCTGGTCGCTACACGGCTGAACCAGTGCCGGGCTATCTTGAAGCAGATGAATTAATCACCAAGGAGATGGCGGAACAAATAGAGGCAGATGAAAAGGTGGATGGTGTAAAGATTCAGTCTATCTTGTCGACCACCGCAGTTGATGGTATTCCGCGTAAAAGCTATGGCGTAGACATGTCTACGCGTGCCTTAGTAGCAGCCAATGAGCCTGTGGGTGTAATTGCTGCACAGTCGCTTGGTGAACCTGGTACACAGCTGACGCTTGACACGAAGCATGGCTCTGGCGTGGCTGGTTCCGGTGCTATTGCTAGGGGTCTTCCTCGTGTTGAGGAGCTTCTAGAGGCACGTAATCCTAAAGGTCAGGCTTATATTTCTCCAATCGATGGCGTGGTAGAAGTCTGGGAAGATGGCAACCATTATGTGGTGCAAATTACGCCACAATCTGGTGAAATTAAACGTTATGCCTTGGATGGTCGTAAGCCTGCAGTAAAAGATGGCCAGAGCGTGAAAGCCGGCACTACTCTTATCCGCAAGAGTGGAGATAAAGAGGCTGTAAAGGCTGATACCGATGGTATTGTGGAGCTAGTAAAAGATGCTATTATCTTAGTAGCGGCAGCTAAGTCATCAGTTAAGATTGAGATTCCTGGTGATGCTGAAATGGTCGTAAAGTCCAATGATAGCGTAAAAGCTGGTGATAGACTTACGACTGGTTCTTTGAACTTGCAAGATCTACTTAAGTACAAGGGTGTAGAAGCAACTGAGCGTTATATCATGAATGATGTCTTGAACGTCTATGCGGCTCAAGGTCATGAGATTTCGCCGAAGCACCTTGAAATCTTGGTACGGCAAATGTTCTCTAGAGTACAGATTAATGATCCTGGTGATTCAGAGTTTGTATCTGGCGATATTGTCTCTAAGGCTGCAGTAAGTTTGGCTAACAAGGAGCTTGAGGATGCTGGTAAAGAGCCTGCTACCTATACCAACTTGCTACTCGGTATTACTAAAGTGTCTATATTCTCGGATTCGTTCTTGTCGGCAGCATCCTTCCAGGATACTACTCGTGTACTTATTAATGCTGCAATCAACGGTCGTGTAGATCACTTGCGTGGTCTAAAGGAGAATGTAATCATTGGTCGTAAGATTCCAGTAGGTACAGGTGTGGCGCCAATCGAGAATTTCGAGATGCCAGACTCTAAGATTCCAACTGAGGAAGATCTGGAAAATCTCTAAAACTTTAGCCTTTTTCCTGATGGTATAAAAGTTGGCGAAAGAGGTTAGTAAGAAAAATGAATTGGAAGTTAATTCCAATTCATTTTTCGAATGTTAACCTAATAATTGCGTTGCATTTATTGGGAGAGCGTGATATTATTATATGTAGTTATTCGAGAGGTTATATGCATTTCAAGACTATTTTCAAATCCCTGAAAAACAAAGATATGCTAAAGCGAGTTGGCATTATTTTGGGTATTATTGTGGCCTATAGGTTGCTCGCACAGATTCCGGTACCAATGGGAGATGCCGCTACTTTTAAGGAGGCGGTGTCAAACTTAATGGAGAAATCAGATTTTTCGAACTTTTTGAATTTAATTTCAGGTGGTGGATTAGCTTCCTTCAGCATCATTCTGGTAGGGCTTTCACCGTATATTACTGGCTCAATAGTTGTGCAGCTACTTACCAAGGCTATTCCTTCGCTCGAAGAATTATCTAATGACGGTGAGGCTGGTCGGCGCAAGATCAATCAGTGGACTCGTATTTTAACGGTTCCACTAGCCATAGTGCAGTCAATTGCTTACATTTTTATATTGTATCAATCTACGGTTTCGGCTAATGTTGCTACTGAATTTACCCCTACAGCTGGTGATTGGGCTTTGTCGGTAACAGCTATGACCGCTGGCTCGCTGATTTTGATGTGGTTGGGTGAGTTAATTACCGAGCAGGGAATCGGGAATGGTATCTCTACATTGATCTTTGCCTCGATTATCTCACAATTGCCTACTACGATGGCCTCGCTAGGCAATGCTCTATTTGATACAAGTCAAGGGTCACTTAGTATGTTTGGTTGGTTGGAGCTACCAGTAAATCCAACGGTATTTTGGATAATACTCGGATTTGGAATAGCGATGTTGGTGGTGATATATTTCCTTGTAAAGTTAAATGAAGCACAGAGGATTGTGACAATTAATTATGCAAAGCGCGTACATGGCAACTCTTCATATGGTGGAATTAAATCAATATTGCCAATTAAGTTGATTGCGGCCGGCGTGATCCCAGTGATTTTTGCCACGGCATTTCTATCTTTGCCTGCACTTGTGGGGCAAGTGATTACCACTATAAATCCAGGCAATGAGATTGGCGAGACATTGGTAACTGTATTTTCAGCCCCATCGGCAAATAATTTCGCCGCGATGTATCCTGATGGCATCACTGGGCAGTGGTTTGTGTATCCCGCAATGTATTTCTTGCTAGTATTTATGTTTACTTATTTCTACACATCTATTATTTTTAATACAAAAGAAATTGCGGATAATTTGCAGAAGCAGGGCGGTTTTATTGAGGGAGTAAGGCCTGGTATCGCTACGGCAAAGTATCTTGGAAAAGTAGTTAATCATCTAGATTTGTTTGGTGCTTTGGCATTGGGCATAATTGCGATGTTGCCATTTATTACAGATTACATTTTTATTGTTATTACTGGAGCGCCGATCGGTCTATCTATTTCTGGTACTGGGCTTCTAATCGTAGTGACGGTGGCACTCGAGAATCTAAGGTCGTTAGATTCGCGCGCATTAATGATAACATACGATGATTTTAATAATGAGCTTGAAGATTAAGGGTTGGCGCAAAGTTACGAAGTGGGCAATATGGTTGATACTTGCCATACTGTTCTTGGTGTTTTTGATAAGAGTGGCCGTGTTTGAGGCAAATTACTATAACGAAAAAGAAGGAAGCGAGCGAGCCATAGCTGAGATCAATGAGTCAGAGGAGGAGTTGATAGAAATAGAGCCTACCGAAGAGGAAATATATGAATATACGGTGGCACCAGATCGCCCGAGGTATTTAACCGTAAAGAAACTTGGCATTAATAAGGCGCGGATTTTACCAATGGGGGTAAATAGTAAGGGCGAATTAGCTACTCCAAATAATATTTTTGATGTGGGCTGGTATGAAGCATCTGGTAAGCCTGGGCAGGGTGGTACCATGATAATAGATGGTCACAATGGTGGACCACATGTTTTAGGTGTATTCAAGAATTTACCAGATCTAGTTGAGGGGGATATTATTATTATAGAGCGTGGCGATGGCATAATTTACGAATATGAAGTAGCAGAAAATAAGGCAGTGGCTCTAAGTGAGTCTGATGCTTATATGGCAACAGCGGCTAGATCACCGGAAAAAGGCAGGGAGTCTGTTACATTGATTTCTTGTACTGGGGAGTGGTCTCAACAGCGCGGAACATATTTATCTAGGCAGTTTGTCCGGGCAGTGTTAAAAGAGGGGTAAAAGATGCTTTACAAACCTTTTTTTGTGTAGTATAATGAAAGGGTAATTTATGGCTAGTCAAAAGGAAGTAATTAAACTTACGGGTAGTGTTGTTGAAGCACTGCCAAATACTCAGTTTCGGGTAGAACTTGAGAATGGTCATGTTATTGTTGCTCATATGAGCGGGCGAATGCGCAAGAATTACATTCGTTTGGTCCCGGGCGACAAAGTCGAGGTTGAGTTAACCCCTTACGATCTTACAAAGGGTAGAATCAGTTTTCGGCTTAAAGATTAATAATAATTGTTGTATTTTTTACAACACTTAATGGAAGTGATATTAGATACTATTTGCAAAAGTATTTAATATTGATACTTTATTAGGCGGAGTAAAATTGCAACGCTAAAAAGGAAAGGATTTTAACACCATGAAAGTACGTGCAAGTGTTAAAAAAATCTCCCCAGATGACATTATTGTGCGCCGGAAGGGTGTGCTGCGTGTTATCAATAAGAAAAAACCTAAGAATAAGCAAAGGCAGGGTTAAAAATGGCTAGAATAGCTAGTGTTGTGATTCCTTCCGATAAGCAGGTGTGGATTGCTCTCACTTATGTATATGGAATTGGAAGAACGACCAGTAAGAAAATCCTTGCGGAGGCTAAAATCGAGCCTACCACTCGGGTGAAAGATCTCACCGAGGCTGATGAGCAAAAAATCAACGACATTATTTCCAAAGGATATCATGTTGAAGGTGATTTGAGGCGCCTCGTGAGCAACAATATTAAACGTTTAAAGGATATTAATTCCTATAAGGGAATGCGCCACAAGGCAAAATTGCCAGTTAATGGTCAGCGTACTCGTACGAATGCACGTACTCGTAAGGGTAAGGCGATCGCGGTCGGTGGAGCGCAACCTAAGGCAGCAAGTAAGACTTAAGGAGTAATAAAATGGCAGAAGAAGAGATTAAAACTACAACTGCTACTGAAGCTTCTGAGGTTCAGACTCCGAAGGCTAAAGCAGCTAAAAAAGGTAAGCGTATTGTGAATGCTGGTGCGGTGCATATCCAGGCTACATTCAACAATACAATCATTAGCGTTACCGATAAAACTGGCGGTGTACTTTCTGCTTCATCGGCTGGAGCAAATGGTTTTCGTGGCTCGAAGAAGGGTACGGCATTTGCGGCTGGTGTAGCAGCGGAGAAGGCGCTGGATATTGCAAAAAAGAATCATGCACTAAATTCTGTGGATGTATATGTATCTGGAATTGGTTTGGGTCGCGATGCAGCAATCCGAGCAATTTCGACAGCAGGAATTAAAATTGATAGTATTACTGATGTGACCCCGATCGCTCACGGTGGTGTGCGACCAAAGGGAGAAAGGAAACCGTAATGGCTAGGGAAAATTCTCCAATTGTAAAGCAGAGTCGTCGTGAGGGTTATGCTTTGGCACCGAAGGCGCATAAAGTGATGGCAAAAAAGTCTGGGATTCCAGGTGAGCATGGCGATATGCGCGTAAGGGGCGGTAGCTTGTATCTAACACAGTTACGCGAAAAGCAGAAGGTACGCCGAATGTATGGTTTACTGGAAAAACAATTTGCAAAATTAATGAAAGAAGCTCAGAAAACTGATGGTTTGACTGGCGAGAAGCTTTTGGAATTCTTGGAACGCCGTGCTGATAATGTAGTATTTCGTTCCGGATTCGCATTGACTCGTCGCCAAGCTAGACAGTTAGTGAGCCACGGACATTTTCTATTGAACGGTCGGCGAATTGATATTCCATCAATTCGTTTGAACCCGGGTGATGTTTTAGAAGTTCGTCCTAAATCTACCAAGTCTGAATACTTCAAGAATCTTCCAAACATTGTTGGGGCAGCAAATGTGACACCACTTTCGTGGTTGAAGGTCGATGCGAAGAATATGAAAATTGAAGTGACAGCCTTGCCGAAGCGTGAAGAAGCTGACGCTGGCATTAATGAACAACTAATCGTTGAGTATTACTCACGTTAAGGAGGAATTAAATGACTACAAAAAATATTCACGAAGCGGCGCTCGCTGAGGTCAAAGATTTAGGCGAGAATAGTGCAGAGTTCGTAATTAAGCCACTCTATTATGGATATGGCAATACTTTGGGCAACTCCTTGCGTCGGGTACTGCTTTCTAGTGTAAAGGGTGCAGCGATTACGGCTTTTTCGATTGATGGCGCAAGTCATGAATATACTACTGTTCCGGGTGTACGTGAAGATGTAGTAGACATCATGCTTAACCTCAAGAATATTCGTTTCAAATGTCATACTGATGCACCGGTAGAGCTGACTCTTGAGATTAAGGGCAGCGAACAATCTGAGAAGGATGGCGAGAAGCGTGTAGTGGCTGGTGATATTAAGTTATCATCTGATGTGGAAATTTCTAATCCAAATCAGACAATTTGCCACATTGATGATCCAAAGTTTGTACTTAAGATGCGTTTTATTGTGGAGACCGGTCGTGGCTATCTCACGATTGAACGCTCAAGTGAAGACCGTATTCATAGTGATATGATCGCAGTGGATGCAGTATTTACGCCAGTTTTACGCGTACGCTATAAGGTAGAAAATACGCGTGTTGGGCAAGATACTAATTTGCAGCAGTTAACTTTGACAGTTGATACCGATGGCACAATTACACCACGTGAGGCTTTTGAGGAAGCAGCCGCAATCTTAGTGAACCAATACAAAGCTTTGGCTGGTAGCACTACGGTGGAATCTACCCCAGCGCCAGGCTCAAGGCAAGATGAAGATGATTCTGGTCTCATGTTACCAATAGAGGAACTAGATTTGTCAGCACGTACAGCTAATGCTCTTCTAAATAATGATATTAGAACAATTCGTGATCTAGTAACATTATCGGAGAATGATTTGAAAGATTTGAAAGGATTCGGTACGAAGGCATTAGATGAAGTTAAAGAAAAGTTAACGGAGTTAAATATTTAATATGCACGCCCATGGATATAAAGGTCGAAAATTCGGCCGCAAAACCGATCAGAGGTTGGCACTCACGCGTGGGCTGATGTGCTCTCTGATTAAATATCAATCTATAACAACTACGTTGGCAAGAGCAAAAGAGATTCGCCGCTCTACTGAAAAGTTAATTACGATGGCAAAGAAGGGTGGACTTCATAACCGCCGCTTGATCATCGCAAGATTAAATGATTTGGATGCAGCGACTTTGCTAATTGATGTAATTGCACCACAGATAAAGCGGGATTCTGGCTATCTTCGAATTGAACACGCTGGATATCGCCGTGGTGATAATTCCGAAATGGGAACAATTAGCTTTGTGGATGAAATCTCGTTCGAAGATTCAGAGCCTAAAGAACAGGCTAAGCCAGCGAAAAAGGAGGCTAAGTAATGAAAACTTATTCTCAAAAGGCTAAAGAAATCAAGCGAGAATGGTGGGTAATCGATGCTGCTTCGATGCCGCTTGGAAAATTGGCGGTAGTAATTGCCGATAAATTAATGGGGAAGTCAAAGGTTACCTATACTCCGCATATCGATAATGGTGACTATGTGGTCGTAGTGAATGCTAAGAATTTAGTAGTAACTGGCGACAAGATGGTACAGAAAAAGTACTATCGCCACAGTGGGTTCCCAGGTGGGTTAACTGAACTAAAGCTTGAGGAAGTAATTGAAAAGAATCCAGCGGTCGCAATCAATGCTGCTGTAAAAGGGATGCTTCCAAAGAATAAATTGGCTGATGAGCGGCTTAAGAGACTTCGCGTGTTTGATGGCGCAGAGCATACTCATATGGCTCAGAATCCAAAGGAGATTAAATAATGGCAGAAGTAAAAGGCAAATACACCTATGGGCTCGGCCGTCGCAAAGCCGCGACCGCTCGCGCTCGCCTCTATAAAGGCAAAGGTGAAATCACAATTAACGATAAATCGGCCCTTGAATATTTGTCAAATGACAAGTCCAAGCTCGCCGAGATTACTGATCCGCTCGCTCTAGCTGGCAAGCAGAAAGATTACGACATTACGATTCGCGTTTCTGGCGGCGGTCTCGCCGGTCAGGTCGACGCTATCAAGCTCGCAATCTCC